>DASZXF010000542.1:0-11259 GCA_035546055.1 Ktedonobacteraceae bacterium | reverse complement strand
ATACTGGATGGTCAGTTCAGGCAACGCCGCCTGGCGTCCCTCCCTGGCGGCCTGATAGTGAGCCAGGATTTCGCGATACAGCACCTCCACCGACCACGCGTCGGCGGCGATGTGGTGAAGGGTGAGAAGAAAGACAAACTCCTCTTCCGCCAGGTGGAGCAGACACGCCCGCAGCAGACAGCCCTCGGTCAGATCAAAGGGCCGCTCGGCCTCTTCCCTGGCGTAGCGCTGCACCTCCCGCTCACGGCTATCCGCGCTCACATGGCGTACATCCAGCACAGGCAGCGGCAGAGCCAAGGCCGGGACAATATGCTGGAAAGGCACGCCTCCTTGCTCAATAAACGCCGTGCGCAAGGCCTCGTGACGCCGCAGCACTTCGCCGAGGGCGTAGCGCAGCCTGTCCGGGTCCACCGGTCCAGAGAGACGCAGAGCCAGCGGCATATTGTAGAGGGGCGTAGCGGGATTCAACTGCTCCAGCAACCAGAGGCGCTGTTGCGCGAAAGAGAGCGGAAACGGCTCGTGCCTGTCTCGTGAGACGGCGACCAGAGGAATCACAGGGGCGCTGGAGGAAGGATCTTGCTGTTGTAGCAATTGTTGTAACAGTTCTTCTTTTCTCGTCGAAGAATCCAGCGTTCGTTTCATAATATCGCTCATAATGGCATGACCCTTTACTCAACTACCAGGGTATTCCCCCCGTGAATGGAGCGGCGCTGCTTGCCGCGCCGTCGTCTCTAAAATCCGCGAAAGAAGCGTCCGGCTTCCAATGATGAACAAGATACATAGTAACGAGCGAAAATGGGCTTGTCCCCCTACCAGGGGGTGGTTTTTTGTCCCCGGTACCCCTCTTTAGGGAGGGGCCGGACGCTACATGCGGGTTCAGAGGTAGGAAAAATACGCCCCGCAGCGCATGACAGCGGGCCGCTTCCCCGCTACCCTGAAAAAAGGGAAAGCAGCACCTGTCTGTAGAAACGCTTTTTCCCGGTAGAGAAAAGCGGGCGCGAACTCGCCGGCAGACGGTAGCAATGTCAAACAAGGGATGGTTTGTCTATGCAAGAATCGATAGTTCAGCTTTCGCCCCGACCAGCCAGCGGCGCGGACCAGGGCGAGGCGCAAACGGCATGTGGCCAGCAAGCCGCATCCAGTCTTCCCGCGCATCTGATTGGTCTGAGCGATTCCGATTGGGCGCTCTGGCGCACAGCTGGTCTGCGCAGCGCCGGTTTTCCCATCGATCAGACGCTGGCCCTGAGTATGCCCGCCTGCGGAGAAGCGGCGGAGCATGTGCTGGCCTGCGAACGCGAACTGGAGCGACTGCGCTCCGTGGCGCTGGATGACCTCGGCGCGCGCATCGCCCGCACCGATCCAGCGGATCGCTTGCACAGGCAACTGGTCAAAACACGGCGGGCCATCCGCGATAGCTCACCGCCCTGGCCGGCCAAGACCGCCGCGATCCACGTACCGGCCAGCGAGGCCTTTTACGCCGCCTACCAGGCGCTGCTGGACGCCGAGCAGGCTTTCCGTCAGCACTACGCGCAGGCGAGTCTACAGACCTCGCGGCGTTTACTGGAGACGGCTCGCCAGGAGCGCTTCCGCGAGGCCATTGTCTGGCAAAATCGCCACGCCTTTCGCACAGCGGTCGCTCCGCTGAGCGCGTGGTCTGAGCAGGAAGCGCGCGGACGACGCCAGCGCCAGTACGAGACGCTGGTCGCGAACTATCTGCAACGCTACTGCACCAAGAACGATTCCATCGGCTTCTTCGGCCCCATCGGCTGGGCCACCCTGAGCGAGCAGGAGGAAGCGCTGACTTTACAGCCAGGAGAGGCTCTGCTGGCCTCACGCGAGGTCTTTTTAGAGTTCTGGGGCATGGAAATCCTGGCCGAAATCTTCTCGGCTGATCCCGCCATGCGCCCCTGGATTGCTCCGCGCCTGATGCCACATCTCTTCATTGAAGAGAACACCCTGCTGATCCCGTTTGCCCGGCCTGTGCCCCTGACCAGGCAGCAGGCGGCGGTTCTGCGAGCCTGCGATGGGAATCGGCTGGCCCACGAAATCAGCCGCGCGCTTCTGCTTGAGCATCCACAGCTCTTTGCCAGCGAAGCCGAGGTCTACGCGCTGCTTGAGCGGCTTGAGGGGCAGAACCGTCTTTTCTGGCGGCTGGCCCTGCCGCCGGAGGGTTCCTATCCCGAACGCGATCTGCGTCAACTGCTGGAGCGCGTCGGCGACGAGCAGCTCCGCGCGGAAAAACTGGCAGTTCTGGTCCGCATGGAGCAGGCGCGGGCAGCCATTCAGGCGGCGACCGGCGATGCTCAGGCTCTCGACGGGGCGCTGGAGCAACTGGAAAGCATCTTCCGCGAACTCACCGGTCGCGATACCACGCGCAACGACGGCCAGACCTACGGCTCGCGCACGCTGGTCTACGAAGATTGTCGCCGCGACGTTGGCGTAACGCTGGGCGCTGACTTCTTGCGTACCCTGGAAGCGCCTCTCGTGCTGATGCTCCAGAGCGCGCGCTGGCTGACCTATCAAATGGGTTGCTGGCACGAAGAACTCTTTGCCCGGGCTTACGAGGAGCTGGCGCAGTTGGGTCAGACCGCCAGCGTCGATTTCTCGCGCTTCTGGCTGTGGATGCTCAACCAGTTGTTCGATGACGAGGAGCACTTCTCGGATCGTCTGATCGAGGAGTTTCAGCAGCGCTGGGCAGCCGTCCTGGGCACCATTCCTGAAGACGTGAGCCGCGTCAGCTACACCAGCGCCGAATTGCGCGCCCGCGTGCAGGAGCAGTTCCAGGCTCCGCGTCCTGGCTGGAATGCCGGGCGCTATCATAGTCCAGATGTGCTGGTCTGCGCGGCCAGTCCGCAGGCCATGCGCCAGGGCGATTACCAGATCATCATGGGCGAGTTGCACGTGGCCATGAACACCCTGCAACTTTCCCTCTTCCTCTCGCAGTATCCCGAGCGTGATGTCTTCCTGCGCAACTCTCAGGCCGATCAGCCGGAAACTCGCCTCCTGCCCGTTTTGAGCAAACATGTCTTTCCATTCTCAGGCCGCGTGCGCCCCTGTTTAATCAATCCCAACGACGCGCGTTTGATCTACACCACGGATACCGGCGTGCCCGCACATCCACGCCTGTTCTCCGCCGGCGAGCTGGTCGTGGAGCGCCTTGAAGGACAATTGCTGGTCCGCTCACGCGATCATAGCTGGCAATGTCCCCTGGTCGAAGCTCTGGGAAAAATGCTGGAGCGCCACGTCTTCCACTGCTTTAAGATGTTCCCGCGCCGCCTGCACACGCCGCGTATCACCGTCGATGAAAAGGTCATCATCGCCCGCGAAGCCTGGGGCTTTCCCGTCGCGCAATTGAGCTACCTGCATGAAAAAGATCCCGCGCGCCAGTTTCTCGCCATCCGGCGCTGGGCGCGGGCGAACCATCTGCCGCAGCGCTCATTTTTCCGCGTCTCACACGAACAGAAGCCCTGTTTTCTGGACCTGGACAGCCTGACTTCCGTGGCCAATTTCGCCAAGATGGCGCGCATCAACCAGGAACAGGAGGGCCAGGAAGCCTTCGTCACCCTGTCCGAGATGCTGCCCGATGTCGACCAGCTCTGGCTGACCGATAAGGACGCCCATCATTACACCAGCGAATTGCGCATTGTCGCGCTGGATCTGGTTAAAGCCTTTGCCGAGAGCTGAGGCCGCCCAAAGGAGGAACGGTATGGAAACGCCTGTGCTGGATATCGCTGGATTGGCGGACGCGAGCGCGCCCCAACTGCGCGAGCTTGTCGCGCGCATTGGCCATACACCTCTGCAACCGCTGACGGTCCAGATTGACGGCGAGCTCAGGACGATTTATCTGAAGCTGGAGAGCGCCAACCCCACGGGTTCGGTCAAAGATCGCACCGCCGCTGCCCTGATTCAAGACCTGGAGCAGCGGCAACTCATTACCGCCCAATCGACGATCATCGAGTCCACCTCCGGCAATCTCGGAGTCGCCCTGGCCCTGATCTGCCGCTCGCGGGGCTATCCCTTTATCGCCGTGGTCGATCCCAGGACGACCCCGGAGAATATGCATAAAATGCGCGCGCTGGGGGCGCGGGTTGACCTGGTTACGCAGGCGGACCGCAACGGCGGCTACCTGCTTTCGCGCCTGGAATATATACAGACCTTGCTCAGGCGTTTTCCCCATTACGTCTGGAGCGATCAATACGCCAACCAGGCCAATCCGCGTATTCACGCCCTGACCACTGGCCCGGAGATCTATCGCCAGATGCAGGGGAAAGTTGAACTGCTCTGCGCGGCGGTTTCCACTGGCGGAACCCTGGCCGGCATCGGCGCGTTTTTTCGCCGGGTGAGTCCAGCCACGCGCATCGTCGGGGTTGATGCCTGTGGTTCCGTTGTCTTCGGCACGCCTTCCGCGCCGCGCAAACTGACGGGCATCGGTTCCTCGCGACCCTCCGACTTCCTGACCGGCGAACTCTATGACGAAGCCATGCAGGCGAGCGACGAAGAGGCATTCGCCTTCTGCCATGAACTCTGGCGAGCTACCGGCCTCAAGCTCGGCGGATCGAGCGGAGCCGTGCTGGCCGCCTGCGTCCGCTATCTTCACGCGCACCGGGAAGTGCGCAGCGCGGTCTGTGTCTGCCCGGATCACGGCGATAACTACGCCTCGACCCTTTTTAGCGAGCAATGGTTGCAACAGCAGGCCATTCAGTTGCTCCCATCTCATCTCGGTGCGCTGCAAACGCTCTTTCCCATAACCGTCCCGCCTATCCCCGCATGCGATTGAGGTAATGCCATGAGAAACACCCCCGCAAGAGGATTCGCTGCGGCGGCTCTCTGGCGGGTATGGGAGGTAAAACAATGGTAAGGAGGAAACATGGGCCATTCTGGCGATGAGAGGATGCTCTATTTGACGCGACACGAGGTTGAGGAATTGTGCCGGGAGATTGACAGCGTGGAGGTAATGCGTGCTGTCTTTCTCGCCCATAACGCCGGTCAGGTGGTGCTGCCGGCTGAGGCGTACCTGGGCTGGACGAATGCGCTGGGCGAGCGGGCACGCAGTCTGAACATGCCGGGCTATTTTACGGCCAGCCATCTCGCCGGCACCAAGATCATTAACGGCAATAGCGCCAATCCGCAGCGCGGTCTGCCGCGCGCCAGCGGTCTGACCCTGCTGTTCGACGATGTGTCGGCCCGCGTGGTCTGTCTGATGGACAGCGCGGCGATTTCCAGTCTGCGCACAGCCAGCGTGACCGCCCTGGCCGTGGATGTCCTGCAACGCGCGCCGGTGCTGACCCTGGCCGTCATCGGCGCCGGGGTGCTGGCCCGCGCCCATATCGAGTTGCTCAGCGCGCGTCTCGCCAGCTTGCGGGAGATCGCGCTGTTCGACCTCGACGTAGAACGGGCCGAACTCCTGCGCCGCCAGGTAGAGCCGAGGCTGGTCGAGCGCGGGATAACCCTGCGTGTTACTGCCAGCGCGGAAGAGGCTGTGCGGGCGGCCCAGGTCGTCGTGCCCGCCACCACGACCACACGCGGCTATATCGCGTCTTCCTGGCTGCAAGCCGGAGCCTTGCTGGTCAATATTTCGCTGGACGACCCGTTGCCGGAAGTGATCTTGCGGGCGGGTAAAGTGATTGTCGATGACTGGGAGCTGGTGCGGGACGATCAGCACCGTCTGCTGGGCAGAATGTACCGCCAGGGGACGCTGCTGGCGCCGGATGACACGCGGGCAGTTCGCGCGGGCCAGCAGCGCCGGGTGGATGCCGAATTCGGCGAGATCATCAGCGGACGCAAGCCAGGGCGCACCACGGACGATGAATATATCGTGCTGAATCCCTTCGGCCTTTCCCTGGAGGATATCGCCGTCGCTTTTCAGGTCTATCACGCCGCGCTTGAGCGCAACATCGGGCGCTGGCTGGAGCGCTGATGCCTTCTGGTCCGCAGAAAAGATACTCATAGAACGGCATGACAGCGAACATGAGTCACAGTATGCTTGAACAAGCGAGCGTCCCACGCCAGAGCCGCTTCCCACGGTCTGACTGGCGGGACGGCTTAACGAACAAGGAGCGCAGGTATGTCTGATTCCAGTTCTTCCCTGGCCATCGAGGTCACATCGCTCAGCAAGGTCTATCAGCGCGGCAAAAAGGCGCCGGCTGTCGCGGTTCAGCCCTTAGACCTGGCGATTGCTCCCGGCCAGATCTTCGGTTTTCTCGGCTCAAATGGGGCCGGCAAAACCACGACCATTAAGATGATTTGCGGCCTGGTCCTGCCCACTACCGGCAAGATTCGCGTCAACGGGTACGATATCCAGCGCGAGCGCAGCTCCGCCATGCGCCAGATCGGGGCAGTGCTGGAGGGCACGCGCAATGTCTACTGGCGCCTCTCCGCCTGGCAGAACCTCCTCTATTTTGGCCATTTAAAGGGAAAGTACGGCAAAAAGCTGCGCGCGCACGCTGAGGAGCTATTGCGTGAGCTGGAACTGTGGGAGCGGCGTGACGACGACGTGCGCCTGTTCTCGCGCGGGATGCAGCAGAAA
Organism: Ktedonobacteraceae bacterium; assembly: GCA_035546055.1. GTDB lineage: Bacteria > Chloroflexota > Ktedonobacteria > Ktedonobacterales > Ktedonobacteraceae > Paraktedonobacter. Next base: position 4,733 of record DASZXF010000542.1, on the reverse strand, counting down.
GTCGCCATCGCCTGCGCCCTGATCGGCGAACCGTCGGTGGTGCTGCTGGATGAGCCGACGCTGGGCCTGGATGTCCAGGCCTCGCGGACCGTCAAAACATGGATTCAACGCCTGACGCGCGAGCAGGGCAAGACCGTTATTCTGACCACCCATCAGCTCGACATTGCCCAGGATCTCTGCGACCAGGTGGCGATTATGAGTAAGGGCGCGCTCCTGGCCAATAAGCCGCTGCCGGAACTGCTGGGGCTGTTTGACCATGAATATTACCAGCTTCGCGTGCAGGGCCAGTTGAGTTCAGAGCAACGGAGCGCCTTCGCCGACTTCCAGATCGCCGAGGAAGAGGGGGAAACGGTACTCAGCGGGGCAATTGCCGGGCAGGCGGCGCTGCATGCCCACCTGGCGGACCTGGCGCGCCTGCGTTTGCCCCTGCTCTCAGTGGCCCGCGTTGAACCAAATCTGGAAGAGGTTTTTGTGCGCCTGATCGGTACCCAGAACCAGCCACAAGGAGGAGAGGAGGAGAGCTATGCCCATCACACTCTTAGTCATGTGTAATGAGATCACCAAGCGTTTCCAGATTCTCTGGAATTACAAGTTTAATATTATCGTGCAGTTGTTGACCATCGGCCTGATCTTCGTCGGGGCCACCTTTTTTATCGGTGGCGGCCAGTTCTCCCAGGCCATGCTGGTCCCGGCCTTCCTGGGTTACATCATCTGGTTCTACGCCCGCATCGTGATTATGTCCGCCGGCGCGGATATCGCCGGCGAGGCCCAGGGCGGCACGCTGGAGCAGATGTATATGACGCCCGCGCCAACGGAGAGCATGATCCTCGGACGTATGATCGCGCAGGTCTTCTCGACTACCCTGATGGTGGCCCTGACTTCCGTGGTCCTGGTCCTGATTCTGCGCATCCAGGTGCCCTTTAACTGGCAGGCCATACCTGTGCTGTTGTTGACCCTGAGCGGACTGTTCGGCTTCAGCCTGCTGTTGAGCGGGACGGCCCTGGTCTTCAAACAGGTGGACTCGCTGGCCGACCTGATCCAGAATCTGATGCTCTTTCTGACCGGCTCGCTGCTGCCGGTCAGCCGTTTCCCTGAATGGCTGGCCGTGATTGCCCAGACGCTGCCCATCACACAGGGCATCATCGTCCTGCGCAGTATTCTGCTCGACGGCCAATCGCTGGCCTCGACCTGGGCCAATGGCAGCCTGATTCTGCTGCTCATTCATTCGTCGCTCTATCTCTTTGGTGGCTGGCTGATCTTCAAATGGTGCGAACGCGCGGCCAGGCGCCAGGGGTCGCTCAGTCATTACTAATCCGCCGAAAGGGGTACCGGGATGTCGCTGGAAAACTACGAGGAGACTATCGATTTTAAAGTTGTCATCAACGCCGAGGGACAGTATTCCATCTGGCCGCTGGCGCGCGAGAACGCGCCCGGCTGGCAGGATGCTGGCCAGAGCGGGACAAAGGAAGCGTGTCTGGCGTATATTGAGGAAAACTGGAGCGATCTGCGCCCACAGAGCGTCAGATCGTAAGCGGAGTATGTCATGTCTGTCAATCCACCCGCTTCCACCTGGATCTTTGGCAGACGGAACAGGCCGGCGGCTCGCTGGCGCCTGTTCTGTCTGCCCCATGCTGGCGGCGGCGCCTCGTTCTTCCGCCAGTGGGGACAGTATTTCCCGGAGGAGATAGAAGTCTGTCCGGTGCAGTTGCCTGGACGCGAGACGCGCATCCGTGAAACGCCCCGGCCGCATTTTCCCTCCCTGGTCGCTGAACTGGCCCACGCGCTCTCCCCTTACCTGGACAAACCTTACGCCTTCTTAGGGCATAGTATGGGCGCTCTGCTGAGCTATGGTCTGACGCTTCACCTGCGCAGCCAGGGCTTGCCCTTACCCGTCCAGATCTTCGCCTCGGCCTATCGCGCGCCCCATCTGCCCGCTCCCGATCCCTGGCATGATCTGCCCGAAGCTCAACTGATCGAAAAGCTCATCGAGCTGAGCAGTGCCAACCGCGAAATGCTGGTCAACGAGGAATTGCGCAGCTTCTTCCTGCCAGTCGTGCGGGCCGATTTCGCCGTCTGCGAATCGTACCAGCACGCCCACGAAGAACCGCTCGCCTGTCCCCTCACCGTCCTGGGAGGTTTGCAGGATACCAGGGTCAAACGTGAGGCGCTGGAAGCCTGGCGCGTGCTCACCAGCCAGTCCTTTGCCCTGCATATGCTCCCCGGCGATCATTTTTATCTGCAAAACTGGCAGCGTCCACTGTCCCAATTGATCAGCACCAGCATAACCCGGGGAGTGCAGGCGCCTCTCCTCTTTTAATGTAAAGGAGTCTTGTTATGTTAAAGCCGCCGACTGACCTGACCGACCATGAAAGTGCATCGTTGCTGCAATTGCAGCAGATTCCCATTGAGCGGGTCATGCACAGCATCGATCAGGGTCTGGTCCATCTGCCATCGTATCGCGAACTCTATTATCGCTGGGAGCGCCAGCAGTGGCAGACGCAGGAGATCGATTTTATCCCGGATCGTCTGCAATGGGAAATGCTGTCCGAGGAAGAACAGCAGGATCTGCTGTACACCATGGCCTCCTTTTTTCAGGGCGAGGCCAGTGTCGCCGACGCCCTCGCCCCCTATGTCATCGCCATGCCCCAGGAGGACATGCGCCTGTTTGTCACCACCCAGCTAGTCGATGAAGCCCGGCACACCCTCTTCTTCGACCGCTTTTTCAGCGAAGTCCTGGGCATCAACGAGGGCACCCTGGAGCAAACGCTGGAAGTAGCGCGCGGGTATCTCAACAAGACCATGCACTATATCCTGGTCGACTCCCTGCTCGACATCGCCGAGCGCCTGCGCAACGCCCCGCGTGACCTGGCCCTCCTGGTCGAAGGGGTCTGTCTCTATCACATCATCGTCGAAGGCACCCTGGCCCTGGCCAGCGAACGCGCCCTGCTGGAGCGTTTCCGCCAGGAAAACCTCTTCCCGGCCTTCCGGGGCGGCTTCACCGCTGTGGCCCGCGACGAATCGCGCCACGTCATCTTCGGCGTCACCTTCCTGCGTCAGATGCTTCTGGAGCACCCGGAACTTGAGTCCGTCATGCTGGCCACGCTCAACAAATTCACGCCCCTGGCCATCCGAGGACTGACCCCGCCGCCGGCCATGATCGAGCAAAACCTGCAACTGGGCTTCGACCCCTGGCTGGTGCCGCGCTACGCCTGCGATTCTCTGCGCAAAAAGCTCAAAGTGATCGGCCTGCACCTGGAATTACCAGAACTGCCGCCCTTCCCGCAGGCCTGAGCCGCTCAGCCAGCACCCGCTCCAAAAATGTGCCAGGTGTGAAGCAATGGGCGCGTCCGCCAGAGGGAGCATCGTTTCTGGCGCAAAATGTGCATCATCGCCCATGCTGACTAGGCGCCGGCGGATTGCGCTGCGGGTACAGCCGGGCGACGGGCGAACTCCACAGTGCCGTCGTTTACGGAACTCAGACGCAGGCTCCACAGGTCGCGCAGGTAATTCTGGTGCATCTTCCAGGGGTTGTCCGGTCCCTGGCGTGGCAGCAGATCGCGGGCGCGCTGGACATAGCCCGAGGTGAGTTCCGTCAGCATTGGTTCCTCGGGAACGGCCTGCTCCCCCAGACGCGGCGTGCAACTGGCGTAAGCGTGGCGATCCATGTAGTTGAGGAGCCGGCATACGCGCTGCGCGATGAGTTCGCACTTCAGCGTCCAGGAGGCATTGATGTAGCCAAAGACCGAGGCCAGGTTGGGAATATCGCGGTACATCATGCCGCGATAGATCAGCGCCCTGGACAGATCGACAGGCTGGCCATCGACGACCAGCGCGATGCCGCCCAGCATCTTCATGCGCAGACCCGTAGCGGTCACGATGATATCGGCGCTCAATTCCTGGCCGGAGCGCAGTTTAATGCCCTGCGCGGTAAACGTCTCAATCTGGTCAGTGGCCACCGAGACCTTGCCCTGCTTGATCGCCGTGAAGAAATCCCCGTCCGGCGCCAGGCACAGCCGTTGATCCCAGGGATTGTAGGTCGGAGCAAAATGGGTAGCGATGTCGTATTCATCGCCGAGTTGCTGGCGCACCAGGCGCAAAAGCTGCGCGCGCGCCAGTTGAGGTCGCCGCCGGGTCAGGGCATAGAAATAGACGCCAAAGAGAATCGACTGCCAGCGTGCCAGGCGATACGCCAGCCGGGCAGGGAGCAGGCGGCGTATGCCGCCGGTCGCCCCCCTGGCGGGTCGAGCCACGATATAGGTTGGAGAGCGCTGCAACATCGTCACATGGGCCGCCTGCCCGGTCATAGCCGGAACCAGCGTCACCGCCGTAGCGCCGCTGCCGATCACCACCACCCGTTTTCCTGTATAGTCAAGCTCCTCCGGCCAGTGCTGGGGATGCACCACCTGCCCGGCAAAGTCTTCGATCCCCGGCCAGGCAGGCGTATATCCCTGCTCGTAATCGTAGTAGCCGGTCCCCAGGCACAGGAAATCGCAGGTCACCAGCACAGGCTCCTCTTCGGGTCCGCGCACAGCCTCCACCGTCCAGCAGGCCTCCTCCGACGACCAGTGAGCGCTGCGCACCCGGCAATTGTAGTGAATCTTCTCCTCGATCCCAAAAGCCTCGGCGGTTTCCCGCAGGTAGTGCAGAATGGAAGGACCGTCGGCGATCACCTCTGGCTGCCGCCAGGGCCGAAAGCTGTACCCCAGCGTATACATATCGGAGTCGGAACGCAC
>DASZXF010000541.1:0-9212 GCA_035546055.1 Ktedonobacteraceae bacterium | reverse complement strand
GGGAGTGTTTAGTGATAGGTTGTTCTATTTGAAGCAAAACGAGAGGAGATGTCAATGGCCCCACCAGTCATCGACCAAGAGCAAGAAACGCTTCTGCCTTTTGGCCTGTTCTTCCGCCAGACTCCGGCACCGTTACCAATGTTGAAAAAGGGACAAACCACGAACGAACCAGAGGTCACGAGCGGAGACGGCAACGACCCTGACAAAATTGATTCGATCTGGTATTCTGACGAGGACGAAGAACCCGACGACCCGCCCGACGACCCGCCGGAGAAGGAGTAAGGGAGAATCTGATGAGCGCACCGCTCATTGGCGTGTATACACGCGCAGGAGACGATCATCTTCAGCGTGTTCTCGACGAGCTACACAAACGTCGGCTTCCTGTCGTGTGTTTTGATAGCGCCGATTTCCCTCTGTCGCTTCATCTGGCTGCCCGGTTCGATGCCGGGCAACCATGCTGGCAGGGGGATTTTGTCCACCAGGGACACCCCTATCGGCTTGAAGATTTTCGAAGCATTTGGTATCGTCGCCCAAGTCGCATGTATACCTTTGCTTCAGGTCTGTCTGATGGTGGGTACGAATACGCGAAAGCCGAAGCGCAACGAGGCTTTGAGGGAATATTGCACAGTTTGTCTTGCTTGTGGGTATCTCATCCAGACGCCATCCGGGCCGCCGAGTGGAAACCTAAGCAACTGTTGTACGCGCAGCAGCTTGGGCTACACATCCCGAAAACCATCATTACGAACAACGAGCAAGCAGCACTCCAATTCTTTGACGAGTGCCAGGGAGAAGTGGTCTACAAGCCGCTGAGTCAAGGTTTCCCGCGTCCAAAAGTGGGCGAGGTCTGGCAAGGCGCTGTCTATACCACAAAATTGACGCGATCTGCTTTACACGAGCATCTTTCGTCAGTGACGCTGACAGCTACATGCTTTCAAGAATACATTGCCAAAGCGTTTGAACTCCGCGTCAATGTCATTGGATCGCAGGTGTTTGCCGCAGAAATCCATTCTCAACACTCAGAACATGCCAGGGTCGATTTTCGTTTAGGATATGGAGATCTGAAGTATGGTATTCACGCGCTCCCTCCTTCCATTGAAGAAGCGTGCAAAGCATTGGTACGCCAGTTCAGGTTACAATTCGCGGCGATGGACCTGCTTGTAACGCCGGCTGGGGAATATGTCTTCGTCGATTTGAATAGCAATGGACAATGGGGATGGATCGAACATCATACCGGGCTGCCACTCACAGAAACGCTTGTTGACCTTTTAGAGCAAGGCCGATCAGGCGAAGATACGCAAAGGGGATAGTTGATGAGTATCGAATTTGGCTCCTATCAAGAGCACTTAGCCAGGATGGTCAAGGCAAAGAATCCTTCTCTTTCAGAGAAGATTATCCGGGCATTCAGTGTGATTCCCCGCCATCCCTTTGTTGACCATTATTATCTCCACGAAGGCGGGGGGAGTCGTCTCTGGACGAAACACGAGCAGGACGATTCCGCCGGGTGGTACGAACATATCTATAGCGATGAAGCGCTCATCACACAAGTAGATCAGTATGGCCGAACCTTGAGTTCGAGTTCTCAGCCGGGAGTCATGGCGTGTATGCTCCAGGCTCTTGATATGCAACCCGGTATGAGGGTGTTAGAAATCGGCACCGGGAGCGGATACAATGCGGCCATCCTGGCGCACCTGGCTGGCGATCCAGGCCTTATCACGACGATTGATATTGATGCTGATCTGATTGAACAGGCCAAACACGTTCTCCCTCAGGTGATAGGGGAAGGAATGACGATTGCTCAAGCTGATGGTAATAGCGGCTATGAGGCCCACGCGCCGTATGATCGGATCATTCTCACTGCTAGCACACCTGCACTCCCAGCGGCTTTGCTGAAACAACTGGCCCCTGATGGAATACTGGTTGGCATCCTTCAGCCAAAATTCGCCATGTTGGGAGGGATACTCAAAGCGCAGAAACAGGGGGAGGAGCTGAAAGGCAACATCATCAACACGGCGTCTTTTATGGAATTGCGGCCTGTTGACTACCAGAAGCGAAGCATCCAAATCGACTTTCAAGCGCCGCTCTTTGCATCATTTCCCTTTGATGCGCTTTTGTTCCAGCCGCTTGCTATCCGTGAAAATCATGCCTTCTCCTTCTTTCTGTATTATGATTTTCCAGGTTTGTATGTGTTCCAGAAAGGGGAGGCGTTGTTTTTGTATCAAGAAGCATTTCCACAAGGATATGTCACCTTTCAGCAGCAGCCTCCTCTTCATGCAGAATTGCGCGGAGACGTTCCCATTGCTTGCTCCCTCTGGAATCGTCTTGTGCGAGCGTCTAGTTTCTGGGAGCGCGCAGGGCAACCAGCCATCACACAATATGCTTTTGAAATGCATAGTAAAGGCCAAATGCTCTCGCTGCATACCCCGCTGGGTACTGTCTGGCCCTTTGGGGTATGGTAAAGCACTTTCAACGAGAAAGACTCTTTCTCTCTTTGTGGTGCTGATGCCTTCTTGAGAAAGACCTCTGGAACTGGGGGATGGTTCCGGGGTCTTTGTTTGTCTTACAGGATAGAGTTGTGCGCTCAAGAAGATTGGTCCCCTGCTCAGCATAATGCAAAATTGTCCGTAACTCTTCGTCAGCAAGGTAACCCCATGCGAGATTCCGTCATAACCAGACGCGCACGGCTGCCGCGCACACGGGAAGCCCTTCCCGTGTGCGCGGCAGATCAACGCGGAGGAGCCTGCTCAGGTGCGTGTGGACTTCCCCGTGTCTGGCGAGCCTCCAGGTGGAGGCGGAGACGTTCGTCCAGGGCCGCGTGATGCCGGGGAAGCAGGTAGAGATAGCTGACCAGCGCTTCGAGGCCGGCCAGCATGATCGGGATATCCTCCGGGAGGATACTGTCCTCGGCCTCATGCGAGCCGATGTTGCGCAGGTAGCGCAACGCGTGCGCCATATCCACCAGCAACGGCGGTATTCGTTTGCGCTGGGCCAGCGCGGTCAGCTTCTCTGGCAGGGTGCTGCCCGCGATCTGCTCGCAGGCACAGATCGCCTCTAAGGTACTGCCAATCAGCATGGCGCAGGCGGTGGGAGAGATGGCCTGGACACGCCAGGCTTCGCGATAGCGCTGCGCTACCCGCTCCGGTACAACGGCCAGCAGGTCCATGAGCGCCTCCGGGTCCGGTCTGCCCGATCCCGCCGTTTCTGTGGTGGCCTGGGGTGGCCGGGGTGCCGCGTCCATCCTCATGCTCCTTTCGTTGAAAAGACGGGCGTGAACTCAGAGGATCACGCCCGTTCAGACACCTCTCAGGAAGCCAACGCCGCTCTGATCATGGGGGAAGCATGTCTGACGCCTTCCTGCCAGCCTGCGGTGTGCCCCTCTCTGGAGGAGGCGCAGGCCGAACGGTGAGGCAGGCCACCAGCAAGGGCGTTTCTCCGCTGGCGCGATTGATCCAGCCGCAGCGAATGCCACGAGGCACCAGCACCCTCTGGTGGCTCCGATGAGCGGAAGGCACACGCGGCGCTTCCGCTTCCGCAGCGCCTTCGCCAGCGAACGTAAAACGCTCGGCGCTTCGCCATTGGTGAGGAGATTCCCCTGCCCGGCCAGCACCAGCAGGATCTCCTCCGCTGCCTGTCAATGTGTCCCGATCCCATTGGCACCAGGAGGAATGCGTACAAACGTGATAGCCTGCCACGGCTGACTGAGTTGCGTGGGAGCGGCCTGCGCTTCCAGGGAAAGAGGGTCCGGCCCTTCCAGATACCGATGGCCTGCTCTGGGGGGTATGGGTTCTGGCCATGGCCAGGCCCGTCAGGTCAGGCCTCATGGCAGGCTCCCTGTGATTGGCTGGCGGTCTGCTCCAGGGCACGGGGCAGCGTCCATGAACGTCCCAGCGCCTGGGCCACCGCCTGAACCCTGGGCATCACCTGCGCGAACTGGGGCAGGGTCAGCGATTGTGCCCCATCCTTGAGCGCGTTCTCCGGGTCAGGATGCACCTCGATGAGCAGCGCATCGGCGCCTGCGGCAACGGCGGCCAGCGAGAGCGCAGGAACCAGTTCACGATGGCCTGTCCCCTGGCTGGGGTCGGCTATCACCGGCAGATGGGAGCGTTGCTTGATGAGCGGAATCGCACTCAGGTCCATGGTATTGCGCGTCATCGGCTCAAAGGTGCGGATACCTCGCTCGCACAAGATGACCTGGTGGTTGCCCTGTGCGAGGATGTACTCGGCTGCCAGCAGCCATTCTTCAATGGTCGCCGACATGCCGCGTTTGAGCACCACAGGTGTACGCACCTGACCTACTGCGTCCAGCAGCAGATAGTTTTGCATGTTGCGCGTGCCGATTTGCAGGATATCAGCGTACTCGCAGACGAGATCCACGTCGGTAGGCGTCATCACTTCGGTGATGACGGCCATGCCAAAGGCCTCGCGTGCTTTGGCCAGCAGCTTGAGTCCTGCCTTGCCCAGGCCACGGAAGCCATACGGCGACGTGGAGGGCTTGAAGGCGCCGCCGCGCAGGATGACGGCCCCCTGGTTGCGGACCGCTTCGGCGGTGGTCATGAGCTGGTACTCGCTCTCGACGGTGCAGGGGCCGGCCATCATGACGAGACTGCCATTGCCAATGGCTACCTGACCTCCCTCGGCACACGCGGCGGGGACGGTCACCACTGTATTGATGGGCTGAACCGCCCGGCTACTCAACAACGAGGGATGGTTCACAGGGTTCATGGGGAGACTCCTCTCTTTTGTATGGGATGACAAGTATACGGTTGATTGGTAGAACGCTCGTCAGGTCGTACAAACGTGCGAGCAGAAGCACACGGGGAAGGTTCATGCATGTCCCCGTTCGGCTTCCTGTCGGGCGACAGCGGTGGACAAGGCATCCAGCATCAGACGCATATCCTCCCAGTCAGTCTGCGGATGGAGCACACAGGCGCGCAAGGCCAGATGCCCATGAATCTCGGTTGTGGAAAGAAACGCTTCCGGTTGGATCTCGCGCAACAGTTGGTGGTTACACGCGCGGATCTGCTGCTCATCGCCCTGTGCCCATGCCGGTTCGTAGCGAAAACACACCGTAGACAGGTCCACTGGTGCCAGGATGCGCATGCCCGGCAAACGCATGATCCCTGCGGCCAACTGCACCGCCAGATCGCGATGGCGCATGACCAGGCGGCGTACCCCGGCGCGTCCCAGGGAGCGCAGGACCGCCCACAAGACCAGCGCGCGAGGCGCCCGGCTCGTTTGCATGCCCAGATCACTGAAGTGTGGATGCTCATCTTCCACCTGCGTGAGATACGCCGGCGTCGGGCGGGCAAAGGCCTCTTTGAGCGCCTGCTGCTCGCGTACCAGCAGACACCCGCTTTCGTAGGGCACGCCCAGCCATTTGTGGCTGTCAAGCGACAGGGAGTGCGCCCGCTCAATGCCCTGGTACCGCTCACGCAGCCGCTCATCTGCCCATCCAAAGCCGCCATAGGCGCCGTCGATATGCAGCCAGAGCTGGTGGGCTTCGCAGAGATCAGCCAGCGCGTTCAGGGGATCGATGGCCCCGGTGCTGGTCGTTCCCAGGTTGGCGACGACACAGCAGGGCAGGACACCCAGCCGCTCGTCTCGCTCAATGGCTTCCTGGAGCGCATCCAGGCGGATCTGACCCCGCTCGTTCGAGGCGATCACGCAGACCTTGCCCAGACCCAGGACATTGGCCTGCTGTTGGACGCTGGCATGCGTCTGGTCCGAGGCATAGATGGCCAACGGCGTGAATCCGTGCAGTCCCTGAATGCGGATATCTCTTCCCAGGCGCAGAGCCAGCCGTTGACGTGCTGCCGCCAGAGCCAGCAGGGTTGCCTGAGAACTCCCGGAGGTGAGCAAGCCCCCGCCATGAGGTGGCAAAGCGAACCCGGAGAGGTCGGCCAGCCAGCGGATCGTCGCTACTTCCATGTAAGTGGCGGCCTGATCGCCGCCGATGCAGTTGGGATTGAGCGCGGCAGCGAGCAGGGAAGCCAGGACCCCCCAGGCGTTGACGCCGCCGCCCACATAGGCAAAGGACCGGCGATGGTTGATGCCAAAGGTCGCGTGCTGGCTCATCTCCTGGAACTCAGTGAGCAGGCGGGTCGGGTCCAGGCCATATTCCGGCAACGGCGTGTGCTGCCAGCGTTCGCGCTGCGCACGAGTCATCGGCTGGTAGATGGGACGTTCATCGTAGAGAAACGCCCTGGCGTGCTCGACGACCTGCTGACCGAGGTGCTTGAAGCGCTCCGCGTCGAGCGCGGTCCGGTGGGTCTGGATGGACTGTTCCCGGTGTCCGGTCATGCCTTGCCACATATGCTCAGGCCAGTGGTTCATGGATGGAACCTCCTCTGTAACTGGCGCCCAGTGCGCTGGATTGTACTGGGATGCATGCAGGTAATTCTGCGCTGAAACGACAGCCTTCTCCCGTCTTCTTTTTCTCGTGTTTCATCGAACCTCCTCCTTTTGTCGCTCGCTTTGCTGGACGAACGGACGAGCGCACGTCTGGTAGAGGAGTTGAAGCGTGGCCTCCCCTGACTGGCGGTGACGACGATTCCCATGCCAAGATCGGTGAAGCCCTGATGGACGATGGCAATCCTGGCTTCATGCAGGCCCACCACGGCGCTGGCCAGGGTCAGCGGGTCACGCCCGATGGTGGCGCCGATGCACCAGCACACCGCCAGGTCCATCTGACAGGTCACGTCCCCTGCCTCGCTCATGTCTCGGAGCGCTTGCTGCACCGCGTCAGCCATGCGGGCTTCCACCAGCAGACTGAGGCGCTGTGAGGTGACAAGCTGCGCCATCATCGGCGTGACGCCTGTCTGTGAGACGCGGTGCAACAGGACAGGAAGGTGCTCGGCCAGGTTGGTACACGCGCGTCCTTTGAGTGTCACCAGCGCAACTGCCGGATGAAGCGCCAGGGCGGTACACGCGGAAGCAGGTTCGATCAGATGAATACGGGTTCCTGCGAGGTCCGGCTCCCTCAGCGAGCGAAGGTGCAGGGGAATCTGGTGGGTGGCCAGCAGCATCAGCATCTGCTGAAACGCCGATTCTCGCACCGGGTTGAGCGGGCAGAGCGCCTCTTCCGCCGAGAGCACCGGGACGGGAGACGCCTCGGGAATGAGCGCAGGATCAGCACTCAGCAGACCGGGCTGAGTCGTATACAGGGTCAGGGAGCGTGCGCGAAACACCACCGCCAGCAGCGCTGCCGTCAGTTCCTCTTCTCCTGGAGCCAGCAGGGTGACACCGCCCCATTCCGTGGTGGCGCCTCCTCCAGCTATGACCGGGATCTGCTGCCGGCTGAGGACGGGTAAGACCAGCCGAAAGGCATGGCGGCGAGTCGGAGCCAACAACGCCGGAGCCATGCGCAGCCCCTCCTGGGTCGTGTCCGGGTCAGGATGGGCCGTCACAATGGCCGGCTCAGGCAGCGGCCAGGCGGGAAGCCCGGCTTTCTCTAACACCAGCGCGCCCAGGATGGCTGCCAGGCGCGCTCCCCAGGTGACGAGGCGGGTGATCTGCGCCGGGACACTGACGGACCCGTAGGGAAGAAACTGGAGGAGCATGAGATCTTCCGCGAACTGCCGTAGCGCTTCTTCCAGCAGCGGCAGATGCGTTGCCGGAGGGAACGAGTCCCGGAGGATGTCGCGGGCCAGCCCCCGATGCGTCTGGATGATCTGTTCTCCCCATGCCGTCGCGGCCTCAGCTTTCCCTTCTCGCACCAGGCGAGCCAGGGTATGCAGGCGCGCAGGGATACCTTCCAACGGGGAAACCACGACCAGCGGAATGGTCTCTGGTTGGCGCAGATGCTGCTGCACCTGGGTAAGAAACTGCTGACGGTGGGCGGGTGTGATCAGGGTCTGGCCGCCAAAGTGTAAGACAGCAAGCATACAGGTTCTCCTCTTTCTGTACGGAAATCGACCTCGAATGGCGTTGTCTCCTCAGAGAACACATCCATTCCCTGACAAGTATGCCTGATCGACGAGCCACGATGCTACTACAGCCGTTTTTCATCTGGCTCGCCCTGAATGAGGTCTGAATGAAAGGAAGCGTGAAAGCGTGCCGAAACCGGCGCGGGGGTTTGCTGGCACTGGCACTGAAGGGCGATCAGCGTGAGGCAGGAACCGGCGGCCTACCAGGAGGAGAATGGCCCCGTTGCTCTCTGTCCGTTCCTTTCCTCTCTTGCGAACGCCGCCGGAATATGCGAGATGCTGAGATTCTGGCGCCTGGACGATGGTATTCGTGCCGTCAGCGCACACCTGACGGGATCAGGACAGGTCTGCTGTGCCGCCCTCCAGCAGACGCCGGGCGGCCAGGGCTGCTTGCTGAATGGCCCGTGCCGCCTCATGTGCGTCCTGTTCTTCTGCCAGCAGATCCAGATTGCCAGCCAGGATGGTCAGCAGGGTTGCTTGTTCGTGCCGGGAGACGCGTTGTGTTGCCCGCTGGCCGAGCGTCTCCAGACGTTGCTGGCAATGCTGCGCCAGGATGCGCCAGTACACCTGTTCGCGCGGCAAGAAGACATGGGGATGGGGATAGGTGACGAGCAACACCAGGGAGGTCGTCGCCCACTGGAGGGGCAGTACGGCGACGGCACTGGACCAGGGGCCGGTTCCTGATGACCAGAACGGGGAATGGGTGTCCTCTTCGTGCAGGAGCCGGTGCCGTTCCTCGGCTGGGAGCCAGGGACCAGATCCAGCTTGCAGCCAGGGGGAATCCTGTTCCTCGCGCCCGCGCCAGAGTGCTTCGACACTGGCGCCGAAGGAGGCTATCTGTTCCACATAGCGCTGGACTATTGCCTCTGGTTCCCTGGCCTCGATCTGGAACGCCAGCCCCTGGTACATCTGGCTGAGCAGCCGATCCTGCCGGTTGGTCTCCTCTGCCTGCCGGTGTCGTGCAAACCAGGGGGTTGCGGTTTCCACCACCTGCATGATGCGTTCCAGGTCGGCTCCCGTATACGGCTGTCGTATCTCGGCGGGTCCAACCAGCACCAGCCCCAGCACGCGATCATGCGTCTCCTCACGTAAAGGCAACAGGAGTAATTCCTGGGCGTCAGACGGTCCGGTGATGGGTGCCCATGGCTGCCACCGCCGCCGGCCCTGGAGCGGGGTCGGTGCCTGCCAGCGGTGCAGCGGGAGCCAGCGGTGCGTGTGCAGGGTATCCCACACTGGTGGGGGCAGGACGACAAACGATTGGTCTGGCGCGGGCAGATCCCAGCAGGCGCA
>DASZXF010000540.1:0-5283 GCA_035546055.1 Ktedonobacteraceae bacterium | reverse complement strand
GGCGGAGTACCAGGCGCTTTTAAAACGCTTTGGTAACGACCGGGGCATTACAGCCATAACTACAGTAGATGCCAGTCGCAATCGTGGACTGACTGGGGCCATCACCGAGCATCGGCGTGTAACAGATGGATTGGCCGGGCAAGGCCGTTTCTACTATATGGGTGGTTTCGGGATCTGGAGGTGGTATAATAGACAACTGGACCACATCCGCTCCCAACGAAATCATTGTCAGAAAGGATCACGTCGCTCTCGCCATTTGAGTCAGGTCTAGCAACGTGTTTCAAGAGCGAAGCACGACAACAGTGGGCCACACATGGAGCGGATCTCCAGGCGGTGGACGGTATGCCCGCGCCGCAATTGATAAGCCGTCCCTCCAGGGATAGCTTGAGAATGGCAGTGTAGTCGTAGACGAGGAAAAAAGGATAGATGAATCCAAACAACCCATTGATTGTTCAGAGTGACCGTACCATTTTGCTGGAAGTTGAGCATCCACAACATGCCGAGGCCAGGGATGCCCTGGCCCAGTTTGCCGAATTAGAGAAATCGCCAGAACACATTCATACCTACCGCCTTTCGCCGCTTTCCCTGTGGAATGCCGCCGCCGGGGGCATGGACGCGCAGGGCATTCTGGATCTGCTCAATACGTATAGTAAATACGCCATTCCTTCCAACGTCGCCGTCGATATTCGCGAATACATCAGCCGCTATGGTCGCCTGAAACTGGTCCGTGAGGGCGAAGCTCTGCTGCTGATCAGCGATGACGCTGCCCTGCTCACCGAAGTCATGCGCAATCGCCGTACTCAGCCTTTCCTGCTGCGCCAGGTTGATCGCCGTACCTTGCAGGTCGATGCCTCGCGGCGCGGCCACATCAAGCAGGCGCTTATTCATCTCGGTTTTCCCGCCGAAGACCTGGCGGGCTATACCGATGGCTCACCTCTGCCTCTGCAACTGCTGCCGGAAACGCGCGCGGGCAAAGACTTCGCCCCGCGTGCCTATCAGTCCTCGGCGGCGGCGGCCTTCTACGCCGGGGGCGCGCCCAGTGGCGGCAGTGGCGTCGTCGTTCTGCCCTGCGGGGCCGGCAAAACCATCGTCGGCCTGGCCACCATGGCCGATATCCAGCGGGCCACGCTCATTCTCACGCCCAACACGATTGCTGTGCGCCAGTGGATCAGCGAAATTCTCGACAAAACTGATCTGCCCCCGGAGATGGTCGGCGAATACACCGGCGACCGCAAAGAGATCTGTCCTATCACCGTCAGCACATACCAGATCCTCACTTATCGCAAGCACAACAAAGAACAGAACGGCAAAGAGCCGCTGGAAGAAGAGGCGCTGACTGAGGAGAACTTTCCGCACTTCGCCCTCTTCACCGGCTACGACTGGGGATTGATCATCTACGACGAGGTTCATCTGCTGCCCGCGCCGGTCTTTCGCATCACCGCCGAAATTCAGGCCCGCAGACGCCTCGGACTCACCGCCACGCTGGTGCGCGAAGATGGCCGCGAAACCGACGTATTCAGCCTCATTGGTCCCAAGAAGTACGATGTACCCTGGCGCGAGCTGGAGCGGCAGGGCTGGATCGCCACCGCCGAATGTCATGAAGTGCGCGTCGGCATGAGTGAAGACGAACAGCTCAATTACGCCATGGCCGAAGAGCGCGAAAAATACCGTCTGGCCGCCGAGAGTCCCGTCAAATTGACTGTCGCGCGCTACCTGGCCGAAAAGCACCTCAACGATCAGGTCTTAATCATCGGCCAGTACCTCGAACAGCTCAAGCAACTCGCCGGCGAACTCGACGCCCCGCTCATCACCGGGCGTACCTCCAATGCCCAGCGTGAAAAGCTCTATGAGCAATTCCGCACCGGCAAGATCAAGCGTCTCGTCGTCAGCAAAGTCGCCAACTTCGCCATCGATCTGCCCGATGCCAACGTCGCCATCCAGGTCTCCGGCACCTTCGGCTCGCGCCAGGAAGAGGCCCAGCGTCTCGGCAGAATCCTGCGCCCCAAACAGGATGGCAGTCTGGCCTACTTCTACTCGGTCGTCACCCGCGACAGCCGCGACCAGGAATTTTCCGCCAATCGCCAGCTCTTTCTCACCGAGCAGGGCTATCGCTACGTCATCGAAGACGCCGAAGAACTGCTGGCCAACGTCTAAGAGCGAAGAAGAAAGCGAGGGCGCAGGGAGCGCAGCGTCCCTGGCGGGGAGCGGAGTGTCCCCGCAAAAACCTCTTTTTCTTCTCTTGCGGGCTGACGCAGGCGGCGAAGCCAGTTGGCAACAGCCCTCTTCATCACCTTGACAGCATGGAGCATGGGTGATACGCTTTTAAGAGGGCGTATGGGACAAACAAGCAACAGATATAAAGAGGATACTATGGCAGATCAGACCGCCAGCTATGCCACCGTAGGCAGCGAGGATTTCGCGGAGAAGGTCTTACAGGCTCCAGAAATGGTCGTCGTGAACTTTTCTTCGGACAAGAGCGAATCGTGCCAGCTCTTTGAGCCGGAGTTCGCAGCAATCGGGCAGGAGTACCAGGGGCGAGCAATCTTTGCCCGGATCAATGTGGACGACAACGCAGGGCTTGTCTCGCAATACAATGTCGATGGTATCCCGACCGTTATCTTTTTCAAGAACGGGCAGGAGATCAATCGCATTAAAGGCATCGTCATGCGCGATAAGTTACGCCGCCAGGTGGCGGGCGCGCTCCTGGTGGGCAGCTATTCAACGGGCGGCGAAGACGCGTAGACGCTTCCCACCGTCAACGCATCTCGCCGGCCTGTTTGTCTTTTTTTGATTTCCTTCCATGAAACCGCTTATTTTCCAGGGGCACGACCACTCGCGCCCCTGTTTCTTTTTTCAGGAGCATTCTAGTGCGACAATTGCATCCTATACGTTTAGAGTCCTCGCTTCATGAAACCATCTGGGGCGGACGCAAACTGGAACAGGCAGGATGGAAAAGCCTGCCCGCTGGCGAGGCGCTGATCGGCGAGTCCTGGGAAACCGAGGTCAGTACGGTGGCCTGCAACGAACCCTACGCCGGGCGTACCCTCGGCGATCTGGTCGAACAACTCGGCGCCGCTCTGCTCGGCGAGGACGCCCTGGCGATCTTCGGGCCGCGCTTCCCTCTGCTGGCCAAATTCATCGATGCTCGCCAGAAGCTCTCCGTGCAGGTCCATCCCGCCGACGAGTACGCCGCTGTCCATGAGGGCGGCAAACTGGGCAAGACCGAGTGCTGGTACATTCTGGACACCGAGCCGGGGGCCAGCATCGTCCACGGCTTCCGCGCCGCCACTACGCGCGAGGAGGTGCAGCAGGCCATCGCCGAGGTGCAGTTGGAAAACCTCATACATGAAGAAGCGGTCGCGCCCGGCGAGGTTATTTTCGTGCCAGCCGGGACCGTCCACGCCATCGGCAGCGGCGTCCTGCTCTACGAATTGCAGGAATACTCCGATGTCACCTATCGCATGTACGACTATGGCCGGCGCGACTCCCAGGGCCGTTTGCGCGAACTGCACATCGAGCGCTCCCTGGATGTCAGCGCTTACCAGCCCTCCGCGCGGATCAAAGCGCGTCCCGTTGTCCTGGCGGAAACGCCCGAATACAGCGCTCGCTGCCTCGTCGCCAGCCGTTATTTTGTCGTGCGCGAATTTGTTCTGCGCACCCATCTGGAGCGTCAGACGCGCGGCAGTTGTGTCATTCTCACCTCGCTGGGCGCCGATCTGCTCATCTTCTATGGTCAGGACATGACCCTCAGCCAGCGTCTACAGCGCGGTCAGACCATGGTTCTGCCCGCCGCGCTCGGCAAATATCGCATCGAAGGCTCAGGTCCATTCCTCTCCTCCTACGTGCCCGCTGCCGATGACGCCGCCTGGCGGCTCTGGCGCGAGCAAAACGCCTGACTGTCCGTCCGTCCTGATCACCCAGGCCAGCGAAAGAGCATCAGCCACCGACCCGACTTTCCCTCTCGCTGATGCTATTCCCTGGCCTGTGCGTTCTATTTGTATTATTCAATTTATTTCCTGACGAAGTGGAGTTATGTTATGACGCAAGCGAGCGCGCGCACCGGTTTGGCTGAAATCAACGGTGCGCAACTTTTCTATGAAATCGCTGGAGTGGGAGAGCCGCTGGTTCTGCTGCACGCTGGCGTTGCGGACAGTCGCATGTGGGATGAGCAATTCGCGGCCTTCGCGCAGCACTATCAGGTGGTGCGCTACGATCAGCGTGGTTTTGGTAAATCGGAGGTGCCGGTCAGCGCTTTTAAATCGCACGAAGAACTCGCGCATCTGCTCCAGCACCTCAACATCGCCCGCGCCTCTCTCATAGGTGTTTCATTGGGAGGAAAAATTGCCCTGGACTTCGCCCTGGCCTATCCGCAGATGGTCAACGCCCTCGTCCTGGTCGCCCCCAGTGTCAGCGGAGCCATGCCCACGCCCGAAGTGCAGGCCTTCTACGATGCTGAAGAAGAGGCGTTGGAAGCCGAAGATCTCGACGGAGCAACCGAACTGAACCTCAAAATGTGGGTTGATGGTCCGAAGCGAGCCGCCTCCGAGGTCGACAGCCAGATTCGCGAGCGTGTGCGCGCCATGCAGCGCCAGGCCTTTGCCACCGTTTTCCCCGAACATGCCATCGAGCTTGACCTGGAGCCGCCGGCCAGCGAACGCCTGAACGAACTCCAGGCGCGTACCCTGCTCATCGTCGGCGATTACGACATCGACGCCAAAATCGACCTTGCCCGTCAGCTTGTCGGGCAGATCGCCAACGCGCAACTCGCCATCATCCCCGGTGCAGCTCACATGGTCAACATGGAAAAGCCCGCCGAATTTAATCAGGCCGTCCTGACCTTCCTGGCGCAACCGGCATAGCCGGCATCTCACAGGTCGCTCATGACGTGAACAGTTCGCCTGTTCAGCATCGTAACCTTTTCAAATGATCATTTGCGTGAGCGGTTTGTCTACTCAGCATCTCACGACTTACAAATGGCAGGTGGACGTTCCTGCAACTTAAAGCCGCAGGAACGTCCACCTGCCATTTGTAAGTCGGGCAGTTCGCTTGCGGACTGCACAGGGGGAGCGTAAGCCCTACATCTCCTGGCGGCGTTTGCGGCGTTCTTCATCCAGGTCAGTGATAATCGAGCCTTCGACCACGTTTTCTTCTTCTCGGATGCGGGTGGCGAAAGGAGACGAAGGGCTGCCAAAAGAGCCAAAAGAGCCAAACGGATGCTGACTCAGGCGATTGACCTCTTCCAGCGTCTGGGAGACCTTCGTCGCGAAATTGACCACCACGAGC
>DASZXF010000539.1:0-3307 GCA_035546055.1 Ktedonobacteraceae bacterium | reverse complement strand
CCCCTGGACGACGCGCTGAAGCAGGAGAGCCAGCCGCGTTAAGGCAAGCGCTACACCCAGAAGACGCGTGGAGGCATGGCGGCGCGCAGAGCACCATAGGCGGCGGCGTTTTTGCCCAGGCGCGCGGGTACGATAGGCGTGTGGCGAACGCCGGGGGCGCCGTGTCTGTGCATTTGCTGGTGAAGCAGGGGGGCAAAGAGATCGAAGGCCTCACTCAGACCGCCGGCGAGAATCAGCACTTCGGGATCGAGGATGCTGGCGAGGCTGGCGCAGGCGGCTCCCAGGAGAGCGCTGAAGCGCTCGACCAGTTCGCTGCTCTGTGCGTGATGGGTACGCGCACGGGCGATGAGTTCGCGCGAGGTAAGCCCCGGCTCAAGCTGGCGAGCGAGTTCATTGAGCGCGCTGCCGGAGGCGTGGCGTTCGACATAGCCATGCTCAACATCCGGCTCCTCCCGCCAGTCCAGGTTCAGCCAGCCGAAGGCACCCGCGCCGCCGTGTATACCTCGCACGATATTTCCCCCGACCATGATAGCGCCTCCGACGCCGGTGCCGAGGCTGACCAGGATGGCGCTGCGACAACCCCGGGCCGCGCCGCGCCAGACCTCGCCCAGCAGTCCCAGTTGCGCATCATTGGCCAGATCTACTGCCAGGCCCAGGCGCGCGGCCAGATCGCCGGCCAGGTCTTTGCCGTTCAAAAAGGGCAGATTCGGCACCCAGGTCACGCACTGCTCGCCAACTGTGCCCGGCAAACCGATGGCCAGCCCGGCCAGTTCTCCCCACCGCGCACGCGTCTCCTCGACCACGCGCACCAGCACCGCGACAAAACTGGCATAGTCAGCCGTCGGAGTCGCCAGTTGCGCCGTCAAAGCCACTTCACCGCCCGAGCTAGAAGCGCCCTGAATCTTCGTCCCTCCGACATCAATGCCCAGGTAACAGCGCTGCATCTCTCCCTCTCCCTCTTGCATAAGCTTACCCCTTGATACCAGTCATCGAGATACCCTCGATAAAGTACTTCTGCACCCACAGCGTCAGGATCACGCTCGGCAAAATACCGATCAGCGTTCCGGCCATGACGATGTTGGCGAAGGAGACGCTGGAAGTGTAGGTGCGCAGGCCGTTCAGCGACAGCACCACCGTACTCATATCCGGCGAGTTGACGATGGAGAGCGGCCAGAGAAAGTTATTCCATTGAAAGACAAAGGCAAAGAGGATCAGGGCAGCGGCAGCCGGACGCAACTGCGGCACGATCACGCGCCAGAGAATCGTCCATTCCGACGCCCCATCCATGTGCGCGGCCTCCAGCAGTTCATCGGGAATGCCCATAATGAACTGGCGCATGAGAAAGATCCCGAAGGCATTGGCCAGGTTGGGCAGAATCAGGCCAGGATAAGAGTTCGTCAGATTCAGCGCGTTCATCATGCGGTACAGAGGAATCAGCAGGACAAACTGAGGCACCATCATGGTGGTCAGCACAACGATAAAGATGGCGTTTTTGCCCCGAAACTGGTGCTTGGCGAAGACATAGCCCGCCATAATGCTGGTCAGGAGAATACCGGCAGTGCTGCAAACGGTGATGATGATCGAATTGAGCAAAGCCCTGGCGAACGGCGTCACCTGGAAAACGGTGGCATAGGGCGAAAGGTCCGGGTGAGCAGACCACCAGATCGGCGGAATCGCCCCCTGCTCGCCTGCCGGTTTAATACTGGAGGCGAGCAGCCAGAAAAAAGGAAAGACCATGACGAGCAGGATCAGCACCATCACCGCGTACTGCACAACCTGCCCGGGCACATGCCGCACTGGCCGCGCGGGCCGGGTCCGTCTGAGAGAAGCATCCACGAATATTCCTCCCTTTCCCAACGCTCTACGGTTAAATCGAGCGGAACAGGCGTAATTGGATCAACGAAAGCACCAGAACCAGCCCCAGCAGCACCATGGCCATCGCGCTGGCCAGGCCCGCCTGCCCGTAATTGAAGGCGGTCAGATACATCTGGTACGCGACAACATCGGTCGAGTTGACAGGCGATCCCTGGGTTAAAACATAGACAGGATCGAATATTTGCAGGGTATTGATGGTCAGGATGACAAAGACGAAGGCCAGCGAGCGCTTCAGCAGAGGCAGGGTGAGATGAATCTGCTTGCGCCACCAGGACGCGCCGTCGATGGAGGCGGCCTCGTAGTATTCCTGGGGAATCTCAGTCAGGCCAGCCACGACCATGATGACATAGTAGCCGAGCGTCTGCCAGACGTTGAGAATGACCAGCGAGAGCATGGCTTCGCGCACCGAGGCCAGCCAGTCCTGCGGCGCGATGTGAAACCAGCCGAGAATCTGGTTAAAAGGGCCATATTGTGGCGCGTAGAGATAGCCCCAGACAATCGCCACCGCCACAGTAGGAATCATATAAGGAAGAAAAAGCAGCGCGCGCAGCAGCGCCTTGCCGCGAATCGTCGATTGATAGAGAAACATGCCCAGCAGAATCGCCAGGGGCAAAATAAGCACAAGATTGGCCAGTGAGTAGAGAATGACATTGATTAAGCTGGTCGTAAAGGTCGATTGCTGGAAAATCGTCTGGTAATTTTTCAGGCCCACCCAGGTCATTTCATCGTAGGAATTGATCATTGAGCCGCGATGCAAACTCATCCAGGCGGTGAGCAGAATGGGCACCAGGACAAAAATGGTCAGCAGAGCCAGGCCCGGCAGGAGAAAACCGATCCTGGCGACGACATGCGATTTGCCTTTCATAAAAATACATGACCTCTTCGACTTTCTGCAGTAGCATTTTCAGAGTGTGAGCGGCCTGGCTGAAGCAGCATCGTAATCTGAGCCAGGGTTGCCTTGACAGCTTCTCTGCTCCAGCGGGTGACGCCCGCGCCGGTCCTGGCGGGACTGACGCGGACGCCACGCTGTCTTGCGCTAACTATAATACTGGCTGAGCACCTGTCCGACGGTTGTTTGCGCCTGATTCAACGCGTCTTGCACCTTGCTCTGGCCAAACATCACAGATTCCAGCGACTTTTGCAGATCGGTGGTCATTTCGTCGCCGCCGAGCACCACCGGGAAAGGCACACTCTGCGCCAGTTCATCCACATAGGTCTTGACGAAAGGCGAGTTGAGTTCGCTCTGGTGGGCCTGCAAGTCAGCCGTGCTGCTGGGCAGGATACCGGCGCCCATGAGAATATCACCCATAGCCGCACTGCCGTTCTTGCCGCTCTGCGCGCCGTTGAGCCATTTCAGGAAGTCCCAGGCCGCCTGCTGCTGATCCGAGGAGGCATGTTTGCTGACGACCGTACTCCAGGAGTAGGAAACGCT
>DASZXF010000538.1:0-2780 GCA_035546055.1 Ktedonobacteraceae bacterium | reverse complement strand
TGGACCGACCTGATGTTGGAGCGCCCTGTGCGTGCCGTGATACCTCTCTCGGCAAGTATTGATGTCTGCCTGGAGCGCTTTGAGGCCGCGATGGCGGATTTTGCCGCCTGTGCTCGCACGCTGGCCGCGACAGGTCGCCTGGATGCCACCTATCGAGATGTGCTGGACAATCCTCCAACTGCCAAAACGTTCGGCGGCACCATCCTGCACGTGTTGACTCATACAACCGTCCACCGCTGGGAAATACAACATATGCTGCAACGCCTGGGGCTTGCCAATCTGCTTGAAGGTGACGTTCTCGGATGGGAGCAGAGAGAACGTCATGCTGAACAGGCACCAGGCGATAAACGGCCAATCTAGCGACCTTTCATGTATTCACTCATCTTCTGAACGAGGCGGCTGGAACGACCTGAACAGCCAGAGCGAAATGTGCGTGGGCTTCATCGTCTCCTCTACCACGTCCACCAGCCGCCCGCTCAGCGTCACCATATCCACTTCGCTGTGTAGCGTCGCGCCGAACGCTGCCAGCGTGCGCGTGGCGTCGTATTTCTTGCGGTAGAAGCGCCGGTCAATGATGGCCTGAATGCGCCGGCGCAGAGGTTGGAAGAGGGCGGCCACGACCAGCGTAGAGGTCACAATGATCACAGGTGGCGAATTCCCTTTCACCAGCAATTGTACGAGGTTCTGCAACGAAAAGACCAGGCCAGAGTAGAGCAGCGCCAGCAGGGTTGTCAGGGAACCGTAGACCAGTGTGCGGTTGATGATAATATCGATATCCCACAGGCGATAGCGGAAAATCGAGATGCCGATGCCCAGGGGAATGGTAATAAAGAAGAGGGCGGTAAACGTCCCGTCCAGCAGCCCAAACCACGAGGCGGGTGCGTTCAGCGGCGCGACCAGGGCTCGCAAGCCGGCATAAACGACGTTTACCATGAGGCCGGTGAAGACGATAAAGAGGAACCACTTGACCTGCTGGCGCTGGACCGCGCTGTAGCGCCAGATGTAGCGATAAATCTGGATGGCCAGCGTGCTCCCATAGGTGAGCAGGATGACCGCCGGCAGACCGCTTTCAAACGCCGGCAGGAAGGTTGTCAGCCAGAAGTAGCCGAACTGAGCGATCCAGAGCAGCACAATCAGCCAGGACCAGCGCGGCGTGAAACGGCCTGTGGGAAAGGTGATTAAGAACAGACCGAGCGCCGGCCATTGGACGATGTTAAAGATCAGTACCAGGGCATCCAGAATGAGAGGCGAATCGTTTGACAGAAAATTGCCTTGCAGCGAGTCCGCGACCCCGGATGATCCCAGCAGCACGAGCACCAGCGAGACGCTCAGACCCAGCCATTCCCTGGATTTACGCCAGAAAATCAGGAGGCCAAAAGCCCAGAAGAACAGTGACGCGACCACATTGACCAGCAACGTGTACATAGCATAGGCATCCAGCGAAATATGCAGGTGCGTCAGAGCGGGCATATTATTCGGCGTCAACTGCCAGGTCATGCACTCGTCCAGAAAGGACGGTGAAAGCGTACAGACTGTGCGCAGAGCCTGGTAATAGGGCGGAATGCTGGCGACGAAGTTCGCGACCAGTAAGAGCGCGGCCACTATCCAGGCCCAGCGTGCCACCGCCAGCCAGTTTATCCATGCTCGCTTCTCATGCGCGCCTGTGACAGAGACAGATACCCTGGCCGTTTGCCGGGTTGCTTTCATGACTCTCTTCCCTCCTGGTAGTCACTCGAACAAAGACGCCATCGCCCTCTCTGTTCAAGCTATCTGATCTTCAGTGTACAGGAAAAGCGTCACAAAAGCGTTACCAGCGTTTTACTACATTATAGTAAAACGCTGAGATCGGCGTTGCCGCCGCAGACAACGACGCCGACGCGTTCGCCGGGCGCGGGCTGATAGGCTCCGCTGAGAAGCGCGGCGGTGGCGGTGGCGCCTCCTGGTTCGGCGACGATGCGCAGATCTTGCCAGAGCGTGCGCTGAGCGGCGCGGATACTCTCGTCGCTGACCAGCACAACGCGCTCGACATACTGATGGGCCTGAGTGAAGGCCAGTCCGCCTACGCGCCTGGCGCCCAGCGAATCGACGGCCACGCCCCCGACCTCGACATCGACCGGCTTACCCGCCTCAAAAGCTCGCGCCATACTGGGTGCGCTCTCCGGCTCAACGCCAATCACGCGCACATCTCCGGCGAACCAGGCCGCGACCCCGCCGATCAGTCCGCCGCCGCCGACCGCGAGCAGAACAGTATCCAGCTCCGGCGCCTGCTGAGCGAATTCATAGGCCAGCGTACCCTGACCGGCCACTACCTCCGGCTGATCATAGGCGTGTACTACCAGCGCGCCGCTGCTGGCCGCTCGCTGCTGACTGGCCACCAGCGCCTCAGCATAATTCGCGCCCACAATGCTGACTTGCGCGCCATAGCTGCGCAGGCGCTCAATCTTGACCGGCGAGCAGACCTCCGGCACAAAGATTTCCGCCCGGTGTCCCAGTTTCCAGGCCGCGTAAGCTACCGCGATGCCGTGGTTGCCGCCAGAAGCCGCGATCACCCCGGCCTGCGGTACAGTATTGCTCAAAATACGATTAAAAGCCCCGCGCGGCTTAAACGAGGCCGTGTGCTGCAACTGTTCAAACTTGAAGATAATCTCTCCGTTCAATCCCCAGGCACCCGCTTCCATCCGCATCACCGGCGTTTTCCGCACATATCCCGCAATACGTTTACTGGCTTTTTCAATCTCTGCGCGCATGACATGCTCCGTGAAAATAAAGGCGGCAGCGCT
>DASZXF010000537.1:0-3833 GCA_035546055.1 Ktedonobacteraceae bacterium | reverse complement strand
ATCAACTCAAAAAACGCCGCTCAATTGACCTTTCGCGTAACTCCTGCTATAGTGCTTGCAAGTGAGCCTCCCGGCTTTCAAAGGAGAACATGTCTATGCGCCCGCAAGAACACGCCCAACTCTCAGCTATCGCCGCCGCCGCTGCCTGGCCGTGGCTGAAGCAGGATGTCTGGATTCCTTTCGCGGCCAGCATTCTGATCGATGCTGACCATTACCTCTGGCACGCGATTACGCAAGGCACGCTGAGTCTGCGCGCCGCTGTGCGCTACTATCGGCAGCACAATGCCCCCGAGGTGCCAGAGCAACGCCTGCTGCATCAGCCGCTTGTGCTGGGTTTGCTGCTCTTTCTGGCGGTGCGCCTGCGCTCACGTCTGCTCGGCCTGATCCTGGCCGGACTGACCTTTCACGTCTGCCTGGACCGCTTTCACCGCTACAAGATACGCACGCTGAAGCGTACCCTCAATGAGCAGGCTGACTTCACCTGCCCGCGCTGCGATACCAGGCTGGCTGAACTTGAACTGCACACCACGCACATTCCCCGCTTCGTCCTGGCCCGCTATCAGCCGCGCAACTTTGTCGTGCTCTGTCCGTCATGCCATAGAGCCGCGCACGCTGAGGCCCGCGCCCGTAAGCTCCGGGCGAGTACGCCAGCTCAGGTCTGAGCACGATGAAGCAACTGACCGAAAGGCATACACTATCGACGGGTCAAAAAAACTATGATATAATCGCTCACGGTTATTATCATCCACGCAATTTTTTGCTATCAAGCATCGTTTCAATACATAGAACCATCATCCGGTCAGAGCATTCTGGCCCGCCGGGGTCAGAGGTTCCGCTGGTTGTCAGGAAAGCGAGGAAGAGTTTTGGCACAGTGGCTTCCGGCGATTCGCGTCATTCAGATTATCCTGAGCGTAGCCGTTATTCTGTTTATTCTGCTCCAGGTACGCGGCGCTGGCCTGGGCAGCGCTTTCGGCGCCCCAAGCACCGGCGCTACCTTCAAAACGCGCCGTGGGGTTGAAAAGCTGGTTTTCAACATCACGATTATTTTCGTGATCCTGTTCGCGGCTGTCTCTTTGCTGGGCGCGTTGATCCGCTAATATCTCAGACGATTACAGGGCAGCAGGACGAGTCATGGCATCATCTGCTGCCCTTCTGGCCTCTCACATGCTCCTTCCTTTCCACCACAGGACAGCATAACTGCCTGTACTCATGCATTTGTGATCCAGTTCACTTCCCCGCGCCCTGATATATGATATGGTCACGCTACCCCCGCAAGGGGACAGAAAGAGGCAGCATAGCATAGTTCTACGCAGGCACACTGCATGTTAGTCCTGGTTTAAGAGGTATTCTTATGCGCATTATCCCGATCAAACGCCTGCTTCTTTACGTAGGTGCTCTGTGCGGACTGATGGCGCTGTTAGCCGCTTGCGCAAACACGAGCGGAGGCAGCCAGGTCGGCTCTACTCCGACAACAATCCAGGGTGCCGCCGTGACCAATCCAGCCGGCGACCTCCCTCCCTCTCCCTCGCCGGGCATTCATCTTGGCCCCCAGGCCTGTCCAACAGCGATTAAAGATCCTTCCTATTGGGCGGCGCTGATCCCCGTTCAGCCAGACACGCAAAAGGTGCAGAGCGTGACCTGCGGCTATCTCAAGGGCGTCCCAACCCTGCAAGCCCTGGTGACGGTTCTCAACAATGGCTCAGGCAATGTGCTGGATGTGTATGTCTATGATAACCCTGGCGGGGCAACGCCGGTGCAAATCTTTAAGCTGCAAAGCCTCTACAAAGGGGATGCAAAGATCAGCGGCTACAACTCGGTGTTGACGGCTGAAGTCGATATGAATTCCAGCGCGAACAAGGGGAAAAGCGACGCCGAGTATACGCGCGACCTTTTCCGCGAGTTCAAATGGTCCGATGGCGCGGGAACGCTGGTGCAGGTGGCCTTCCCCGGCCTCTTCCCGGACCTGACGCGCTACCAGGCGGAGGCTGACCAGGCTGCGGTGAACCAGGGTCAGCAGGCGTGGAAATTGAGCGCAACCCAGACGGCGCAGGCGCTGGGCGCGAGTCTGCTGCATTGGGATCAAAATGCCACGGCCACGCTGACCAGCGGCGGCGGCAACCATGATTCCCAGGCCGTGGTGACGCTGAAAGATACCACACCGCCAGCAGGAAATGGGGTGACGATCAGCATGGCACGCCTGGAGGGCAATACGAACGGCGGCATCTGGATCGTGACCGACGTTGAGGCCAGCGATATATCGATTACCCAGCCGCAGACGGGCAGCATCATTCACAGCACTACCAGCGTCAGCGGTACAGGCAACGCCTTTGAGGGTGTGATCGGGCAGGTGGCTGTGCTGGATCATCTGTACACTGACATCGGCCACGCGCAGGTCAAAGGCGCGACCGGCAACGGCAAAACGACCTTTACCACCAGCGTGACCGCACAGCCGACTTTTAAAGACGGTCCCCAGGAAGGTCTGGTGGTCCTGACTTCCCTCAGCAACGCTAACGGCAAAATCGCCGGGGCGGCCATCATCAAAGTTTTGATCCAGCAATAATCAGCAGAGGAGCGGACTTTCAACCCTGTATTCCGCTCCTCTGCTTTTTTATGCTTCTTTGACGGCGATCAGCACATCGCGTTTCTTGATGACGCGATCAACGGTATGAGCCAGTTGAGTATAGGGCGGCTCGTTGCGCACGCGCAGTCCGGTGCGCGTTGTGACTAATTGTTCCAGGTCGGTGCGCTCAATACGCGTGGCGTTCCAGGCCAGGGCCAGGGTGCCTCCAGGCAAAAGCAGGCGCTCCCAGGCGGGCAAAGCCTGTTTGAGCAGGCCGGCGATCTCGCCAAAGTGTTGAATGCCATAGGGCAGATCGCCTACAACGGCGTGAACGTGCGGACCTCCAGGGACTTCCTGCATGTGCTGCGCGGCCTGGATGGTGTCGCCATGCACCAGGATGAGGTGATGCGGCTCGCTCTTTTTAGGACCAAGCGCGAATTGGTAGCGCCGCCCGGCCTTGCGTCCGCGCTCATCCAGCTCTTTATAGACAATGTGCTCGCTATGGAAATACTGGCGCACGAAAACCTCGGTCGTCTCTACATCCTGGCGATTTTGCTCGATGCCAAAGGCGTCATAGCCGGCAGCCAGGGCCAGAAACAGGGTCGTGCCTCCGCCGGCCAGAGGATCAAGTATCCGCAAGCGCCCGCCGAATTGCTCGCCATATTCCCCCGCAAAGATTGCCAGATTGAGCAAAACGCGCGTGAAAAGTTCGTTGGTCTTACCTTTATAGCGGCGCACCTCGGCCATTTCCAACGGCACATAGGGCGTAAAATCAGGCTCGATAGGCCGCAGCAGGGGACCGGCGACCCCGGCCAGTTCGGCAAAATATTCATAGCCCGCGCTGACCGCCCCCAGACGTGGCACCAGCGCAGCCAGCCGAGTCAGCAGTTCCTCTGCGGTCCATGCGCCTTTCAGTTCCACCAGCACATAGTCCTGTCCGGCCAGGCGCGCCTGCTCAAGCCCGGCGATAGCTTCTCCCAGCGGACTGGCCAGCAGTTCTGGCCCCGCCAGCACCTGAGCCATATTGGCGTACTGTGTGCTCCGCTGCGGTGTGATTTTGAGTGCTACTTTCATCAGTTCTGTATTGTATCACGCTTCGCCATTCCCCTCAATTGCTTTTTCTTTTTCACCAGGCGCTCGCAGCGGCCAGGAAAACCTGCGCAGGCTTTTTCGTGTCTCGTTTTTCCTCTGCTAATTGTTTCCCTTCTGTTACTCGCCATGCCTCCCCCCCAAAGAAGGAGGATGCAGGGCCAGCCGGGCGCGGCCCGGCTGG
>DASZXF010000536.1:0-1714 GCA_035546055.1 Ktedonobacteraceae bacterium | reverse complement strand
CAAGAGGAAGCTCCCGAGTAACGTCCGAGGCCAAAGCCCTGAATATTCAAGTAGAACCTCACGCACTTCTGACCCTTTATTTATGAGCTTTATTCTATCATGCTTCTCTTGCTTTACGCAATTGGACGGTTTTTCTGCTGGTAATCTCGCGCTGGTTCTGGCGCTTTGGCCTCAGACGTTACTCGGGAGCTTCCTCTTGAAACGCTCGTTTGCAAGCTCGCTGCCCACCTGTTATGCTTAGACAGGAAGAACTATGCCTATCTGGAGGTTTCATGGAAGCAGCTCTCTCTGATGTGATCATTGTTGATCTTTCGCGCGTGCTGGCTGGCCCCTACGCGACGATGATGCTGGGCGACCTGGGGGCGACGGTGATTAAGATCGAGCAACCGGGCAAGGGCGACGATACGCGCTTTTTCGGCCCGCCATATATTGGCGGGGAAAGCGCCTATTATCTGGGCCTGAACCGCAATAAGCATAGCCTGGAACTGGATTATACGACGCCGCAGGGCAAAGCAAAACTCCTGAAATTACTGGCGCAGGCCAGCGTGCTGGTCGAAAATTTCCGTCCAGGGACGCTGCAACGCTATGGCCTGGACTATGAGACGCTGCATGAACTGTATCCCGGTCTGATCTACTGTTCGATCAGCGGCTACGGTCAGACCGGTCCCTACGCCGGGCGACCGGGCTACGATTTTGTGGCTCAGGCCGAGTCCGGCATTATGGCGGTGACGGGCGAGGTTGAGGGCGAACAGGTACGCGTGGGCGTACCCGTGGGGGACATTTCCGCCGCCATGTTCGGCGCGCTGTCGATTGTGGCGACCCTGCGCTATCGCGACCGCACGGGCCAGGGTCAGCACATCGATATCTCGCTGCTGGAAACCACCATGAGCCTGCTCAGCAACGTCTCTTCCAATTACCTGATCTCAGGCGCGGAAGCCGAACGCTACGGCAATGAGCATCCCAACATCGTCCCTTATCAGGCCTTTCAGACCAGCGATGGCTCGCTGGTGGTCACATGCGGCAATGACCGTCTCTATCAGGGTCTCTGCCGTGTACTGGAGCGTCCAGACCTGGCTACTGACGCGCGCTTTGCCACCAATCCGTTGCGCGTGGTCAATCGCGCCGAGCTGATTCCCCTGCTGCAAGCGGCCTTCAAGCAGCGCCCTACCGACGAGTGGCTGCCCGCCCTGCGCGCGGCTGGCATTCCCTGCGGCCCCATCAACCCGGTCAGCCGGGCCTTCAACAACCCCCACATCGAGGAACGCGGCTTCGTCTGGGAGTGCGAGCATCCTACCGCCGGACCCATCAAACTGGTCGGCTCAC
Organism: Ktedonobacteraceae bacterium; assembly: GCA_035546055.1. GTDB lineage: Bacteria > Chloroflexota > Ktedonobacteria > Ktedonobacterales > Ktedonobacteraceae > Paraktedonobacter. Next base: position 391 of record DASZXF010000536.1, on the reverse strand, counting down.
CCATGCGCTTCTCCGCCACGCCCACGCGCCTCTACAAAGCGCCGCCACTGCTGGGAGAGGACAACGAGCGCTTTCCCGATTAAGCCGGACTTAACCTGGCTGCTAACGTGCGCGGTTTGCGCCTACGGAAGAAAAAGTGAGACGGCAGTCGCAAAGGCCAGCACCTTGCTCAGCATATTCAGCGCGATTGGTAAGGCTTCAGCAGAGAGAACCAGGTGATTGAGAATGGAAAAGCCCTGGCTCTTTATATGTCAAAGATTGACATGTAAAAATTTTAAGTTTAAACTATAATGAGTTGAGAGTTCGGCTTTTCTCTTTTTCAGGGGGCAGATGTGTATGCGTATTGTGTGTATCGGGGGTGGTCCGGCGGGACTGTATTTCGCGCTGCTGG
>DASZXF010000535.1:0-4853 GCA_035546055.1 Ktedonobacteraceae bacterium | reverse complement strand
GCCATTGCCCGGCTGGAAGAGTCTGGCTTGATTGAAGCGCTTCCCTCAGAAGAACGCGGGCGGCGTCCCTATCGCTTGACGACCGCCGGGATGTCCTTCCTGCGGGAGCAACTCACCAGCATGGAAGCATTGGCGACGCTCGGCTTGCGGAGGTTAGCGACGTTATGAATATCTACAGGCTCTTGCTCCGCGCCTATCCGCAAGTCTGGCGAGATCGCTATGGAGATGAGTTTCTGGTGGTGCTTGCGTCCCATCCTTTTTCTCTGTTGGAAGGGATTGATATTCTGCAAGGCGCTCTCGATGCCCATCTTCATCCCTATCTTGGAACAGCGACCCTGGCGCTCTCTGAAAGGATGCGATTGATGCTCTCTACCCTGCGTCGCTCACTGCTAACCATGTTTTGCGCCTATAGTGCCTTTCTTGTGGCTGGCATCGCTTTTCAAAAGTTGACCGAATATCACGATTTCGCGGAGGCCGCTCAGGCTCATAGTCTGGTGGGAATCTCCTTTAAGCTCGTGGTCATTGGTGCAGTCGTCGCGTTATTCGCGGTACTGCTTGGCGGTTTGCCTATCGTCGTCGCCGTTGTCAGAGACGCGCTCATCCGTAAGCGTTACGGTCTTCTGTTCTTGCTGGCAACGCCTGTGCTCGCCCTGGCAGTGTGTATAAGTACAACCTTGCTGCTTGAAGCACTGGCACCGGTGGGTGTCTCAACATTCCTGACGTTACTCTCTCGCGGCATTTTTGTGGCCGTTTTCCTTGGGGCCGCAGTTGTCAGCACAGGAGCAGTCTGTTTTGCGGTCGTGCGCAGTCAAATTCCAGTCAGGCTTTTGCGCTTCGCTCTCCTGCCTTCGCTCCTGTTGACACTTGCTATGCTCGTGATGCTGCTGGCAATCGTGGTCTGGGGATTGAGTCTGGGCAGCAATGTTCCTCAGCTCTTTAACAGCAACGAAGGAATGTTTGGAACGAGCACTTCCGGCTCCTGGCTCAGAATCGTGCTCGTGATGGCCATCGCGACCGGATTAGCTGCCTTCTCCCTTGTGCGGGGGTTCTCGGCTCGATCTGTTCTACACACAGGCGATAAACGCGCCAGGTGACATCGCCGGACAATTCATAACCAGCCTGGAAAAACAGGTCATATTCAGCACGCATGTGCCGAGTGCCGATCTACCTCACTGCTGAAATCACGTCCTGTTGACAGGTCTTGATGTCCAAAATACACCTGCTCATTTTGCGAAAGGGAAACAGATGCAGATACAACATGCTCTGGCTGCTACAAGCGCACTTTCGTCAGCTCAAGCCAGCGAAACGATTCTGCGTACTTACGATTTAATCAAACGCTACGGCTCACGCGTGGCCGTTGATCGTCTCAATCTGGAGGTCCGGCGCGGCGAAATTGTCGGGTTCCTCGGTCCGAATGGCGCGGGAAAAACGACCTCTATTCGCATGCTGCTTGGCCTGATTGCTCCAACGTCCGGGCGCATTGAGATCTTTGGACAGGATCTTGCCCGCGAGCGTGCCCGCATACTCCCGCGTATCGGCGCGCTGGTAGAGACGCCCGCGCTCTATCTCCACCTGAGCGGGCGAGAAAACCTGCGCGCCGTAGGCGCGGTTCTGGGAGGTGTGTCGCGCCAGCGCATTGAGACGGTTCTGGAGCAGGTTGGATTGCAAACACGCCAGAGGGATCGCGTTCGCACCTACTCGCTCGGCATGAAGCAGCGCCTGGGCGTGGGAGTGGCCCTGCTCAACAATCCTGATCTACTCATTCTTGACGAGCCGGCTAATGGACTTGATCCAGCGGGCATCGTCGAGATGCGCGATCTGATGCACCGGCTGGCAGGTGAAGGCAAAACGGTCTTCCTTTCCAGCCACTTCCTGGGCGAGGTTCAGCAGATCTGCTCGCGTGTCGTCTTTCTCAATGCCGGCAAGCTGATTGCCAGTAAAACTGTTGAGGAACTGGTGCGCGGACAGGGCGAGTTTGCGGTGCGGCTTGAACATGCGCAAGAGGCGCTGGCCTTGCTCCATCAGCAGCCATGGGGCAGGTCCGCTCGCCTGGACAGGAGCGGAACACTCATTACACCCGCGCCCCAGGAGAGCGGTCGTGACCTGTATGCCTTCCTGGCTCAGGCTGGCTTTCCCCCTGAGAGTCTTGCTCCCGCCACTCAAGACCTTGAGGAAGTTTTTTTCTCGTTGATCAATGCGCACAAAGGAGACCAGTAACCATGAGCACACCACTCGTCATCGCCAGGCATGAACCAGCTGCTCTGCCTCCCCTGCGTGCCAGCTTTCCGGGCATCATATACGGGGAGTTCCTGAAAATCGCGCGTCTCTTCTGGCTGATGCTCGTTCTTCTGACGATCATCTTTGTGGCCGGGTGCCTGCTTGGGGCAAGCCAGCGAGGAATACAGACAGATCTGCGACAGACACCCTTACACTACTTCTATTACTCGATGGAAAGCAACCTGGTCATCTTCCGCATCCTCTCCGGCATCTTTCTGCTGATTTTGACCTCCTTCGCTATCGGGCGCGAGTATCAGTATGGCACGATCCGCATTCTGCTAGCGCGCGGGGCGGGCCGTGTGCAATTGCTGCTCGCCAAACTCGCCATGCTGGCCTTGATCGCGGTTTTTCTCCTGGCCGCATTTACGTTGTTGACCACCCTGATCACCTGCGGGCATATCCTCGTCCTGGAAGGGAACCTGAACGCGCTTCACGTTCTCACTCCGGCTTTCTGGTCAAATATAGGGCTTGATCTGCTCACTGTCCTCATCAATATGGCAGCAACAATCTTACTCGCTACAGCCATGAACGCCCTCGGACGATCTCTCACCTTCGGCTTGAGCGCCTCGCTGGTCTGGTTCCCCATCGACAATATTGGCGCGCCTGTCATGAACGTACTCGCGCAGATAACTCATAGCGATTTCTGGCTGAACATCACAGCCTATTTCCTGGGACCGCTCCTCAACCGCCTGCCGGGCATGCTTCTGCCAGCGGAGGCCCGCAGCGGCTTTGAAGCCTTCGGCAGCGAGCCGCTGGTCGCCGTGAGCGGTTCCCAGGCGCTCTGGGTGATCGGTGCTTATGCGTGCGTTTTCGTGGTGGTGGCCCTGGTTTCCACCTGGAAACGCGATGTCAAAGAGTAAACCTTGAAGGAGAAGGGGAAATGCGTAAGGATTTACTTATCAAACTGAACAGTTTCCTGGCTGTCTGTCTTGCCATCCTGTTTTTCTGTTTTTTCCAGTTCACCAAACATGATCCAGTGCTGGCGGCCATTCTGCCTTTCGCCAACGATCCGTATGACGCGGTTGGTTCATTCGGCGTCATTCTTGCGGTGCTTGTTTCTCTTCTTGCCGTTCTGCGTGCCTTGCGCAGGAAGCGCACCACGCAACAAAATATTCTGCTGGCCCGTACCCAGTTGACCGTCGCGGCGGCGGTTCTGGTGACGCTTGTCACCGATAGCGTGGCGACGCTTCGACATATCCCGATGTGGATCAACCACGCGGGAGCGGCTGAACTGATCATGCTCATGGGGGGCATGATCGTCCTCGCCCTGGGCCTGTCGCTTGCCATCCGTTTTTCCATCCGTGATATTCCTCTTGCGGTGACAGGTGCCTGGAAAAAAGCAGCGGTTTTTTCCCTGGTCGCAATCGTTCTCCTCGCGTTCTATCCTGAGTCCGTGATCCAGAGTACTCTGGGCGAACTTTGCACCCTGCTTGTGGGCATCTTGCTCTTGTTCGTGCCGTTGTCAGCGTTGCCTGAAGCGTTCATTCCGTTCAATACCACACCGTCCGCGACAGGCAACCCTCAGCCACGCCGAATGCGCCCATGGATGCAGTGGGGAGCAATCGTGATGCTTGGCCTCTGCGTGGGAAGCGTACTCCTGCTTGGCGAGTGGAGCGGGGAAGGAGGTTCTCCCCCATTTCCGCTCAAAATTGTGATCGCTTCCATCTTCATCGGCGCGTCCATCGTCGGCCTGTTGATTGCTTATGTATGCTTGCGCAAGCCACTGGCGTTATTTCGCTATGCATAAACAAGGGTTTCTCATTGAAGCTAGAGGATTGGGCTGCACGCATTTACGCGGCCCAATCCCTGCAGAGCGCTTCGGCTTGCTCCAGAATGGTGCGTGTGGCCTGTTCTTGTTTGTCCCGTGGCATTGCTGGTAAAAACTGCCGGCTTCTGTTCTGGTGAAAGCTCCTTAATCAGATACTCAGCCAGCCTGGCCAGAGAAATCCCTCCTCCTCATTCACATGAGACAGAACCTCATCGCGCAACCTCCGCAAGATCAGGCCCGTCATCCTCCCATGCTCTTCGTCCTCGCGAGCCGTCTGATCGTAACCGGTAGCAGCCAGGGCCACGCGCAGCCCGCGCTGCCGTTTACCCACCTCCGCGCCAGGGATTTCCAGGTAACAGGCCAGATGGGCCAGCAAGCTATCCAGACGATGATCTGAACCAGTGCGGATATCCTCAGCATAACAGCAATCCAGCACTGCCATCGCCTCGGCATCGGCCACCGCAGCCCTGAGCGGAGGAGGCACAGGCGTAGCCGTTTGATTCGTGCCTACCACCAGCGCCAGGCGTCTGCCGGGTGGCCTGGCTGGCGGTGGAGTATCTACTGTCGCGCTGTTCACCTGTTCATCTTCCTCAGATCCATCGGCATCATCAGCGTCTGGCCTGTGAGCGCCGTTCAGGAACGCCAGCCTGCACAGTGATCTTACTCTTTGATGCAGGCTTAATCTGGGGATGCTGCTCGTGAAAACGTTCCGCCAGCTCCATCACACGCTTATCATCCGCAACGTCATGCGATGTAATCTCAATTTCCGCGTCATCAATCGTCATTTTTACCGTGAGCGTATGCTGCT
>DASZXF010000534.1:0-5603 GCA_035546055.1 Ktedonobacteraceae bacterium | reverse complement strand
CGAGCTGGTCGAGGCCGCCAGCCAGCCCTCCGCCTACTCCGAGTCTGACCTGGCCGGATATAGCACGCTGACGATCAGTCCCTCCGAAGCCGAGGCGGGCCTGAGCCGCATGTTGACCCTGACCAGCGGTGAAGAGGTCACGATTCAGGTGCCAGCCGGTGCGCAACACGGACAGGTTCTGCGCCTGCCCCGTGAAGCCGCTCCCGGCCAGCCAGATGTCCTGCTGGTCAATATCGAGATTCAACAGTCAGAGGCTACACTGACTCCCGCGAAAGCTGCCTCGACGCCCGATCTTCAGCAGTCCGGCCCGAAGGGGACAGAAGCTAAAACCTCGCAGCCGGTGGAAGCAATGGCCGCGCCGGACGTGCAGGCGCCAGAGCAAACGCCGCGCAAAGTGTCCCCCGCGCCGCTCAGCGCTCCTTCCGCCCAGGCCGTCGAGCAAGCGCCTCTGCTCTTATCGCCTGCCGAGTCCGCGACCCCCGTAGAACATGACCAGCCAACCATTGCCAGCGCGGTAGAAAAAGCGAGTCGGATCACCACGGCGCCCAGACCCCTGCCGACGCAGCCACGCCGGCGCGCGGGCGTGCTGGCGCTGGTTTCCATCCTGGTTGTAATCGTTCTGGTGGCCGGTGGTCTTGTTCTGGTCAATCACCCGTTCACAGCCAGCGCGCAGCCTACGGCCATTCCCTCGGCTCAGCCCACGGCCACGCCCTCGCCCACACCAACGCCCGTTCCTCCCGGTAAGTATATCGCCGGTACCTACAACGGCAGTATGGCCAACAACGACGGCAGCAACTATATGCAGCTTTCCGTTCACCTGGTCCAGAGCAAAGGCAGCGGCGCCCTCAGCGGTGCTATTGTCCTCAATTCAAGCTCCACTTACAACTTAAGCGGCCTTGTGGATATGGACGGCAAGTTCTCGTTTACCGCGAAACCATCCGGTCAGACCCCCTATGTTTTCCACGGCACATTCGGAACAGACACCATCCTGCATGGCTTCTTCTGCCGCTCTACTACCGGCTCCTGTCCGGCGGATCTCGGCTACTTCACAGTCGGCCCGCGCTTCTAAAGGCAACAAAAACCAGACGCGACAGGTGCGCCTGCCCGTCTGGTTTTCCAACTCACGCCCCCTCTAGCCTACACCACGCCGGCCAGCCGCTTGCGCAGGCCGGTATAAGCTGCCGGCAGGCAGACAGCGAGCGCGGCCCACCAGAGCGCGGTAGGGCAGGAGAAGAGGCGACCAAAGAGCCAGAAGCCGAACAGACCACCGGCGAAACCAGTCCCCAGGCCAAGCATCAGCAGGCCCGCGCGTCTCCACTTCGCGGGCTTGAGGCGAGCCGCCAGCGCCAGGAGAGCGACCAGCAGTCCCAGGATCGCCCAGGAGAGCAAGAGAGCAAAGATGGCCATGTGAGTTTCCTTTCACGAACCGACCTGCGCGACTTTACTGAGGAGCCGGAAAAGACGCTGGCCATCGCCAAGCAGTTGCGGCAGACCGGTGCCGGCGCGCACATCGGCGTGCTGGAAAATGCCAAATTCCGCGAAATCGTAGGTGTGATGGAGACGCGCCAGGGCGGCGGCGAAGGCCTGCGACTCGCTGACCGGCACAAACTGATCAGTGCGATCATGCAGCAGGTACACCGGCGCGTGCAGCTGGGATACGACGCTGGAAGGCGAGAGCTGGACGAGCAGGGCGCGCAGATCGGGCGTGAGAGCGGCCAGATTCGCCATCACGCTGCGGGGCTGATCGCCGGCCAGCAGGTGATAGAGCGCCGCGCTCTGAGGTGCCAGTTGCGCCAGTTGCTGCGAGCTTAACGCACCCGCCGGATAGTTCGCGAAAGCCTGGAGCAGAACCGCGCCATCGCCCTCCGGCAAAGCGGGCGCGATAGTGCTCGCCAGCGCCTGCAAGGGCACCGCCACCGGCGACCAGGGCTGCGTCTTGCCATCGATCACCTGCGCCCTCCTGCCCAGGGTTTCCAGGAGGGTGGTCGTATCAAAGTACGCGCCCAGCAGCGAGATAAAGGCCACCTGAGCGCGAATACGCGCGTCCGCCGCCGCCAGGCAGATCAACGCGCTGCCCGCGCTGATGCCAAACATACCCACGCGCGCAGCCCCCACCGTCGGCCAGTGCTGCAAGATCTGAAAAGCCTCAACCACCGCCTCGCGATCTCCCGCGTCCACCCGGTCGTCCATCAGCGCGGGCGTCGTCACCCCCATGACCACCATGCCGGCACGTGCCAGCGTTTGCGCGAAATTGACCACCTGCGGCTCCTGGCGATTATCGCCCACGCCCGTAATCATCAGCATCCCCTCGCGGCTGCCTGGCACAGGCGGCGCGCCGGCGGAGGGCGCGTAGACATCCAGGTACACCAGTCCGCTGGCCGTGGAAAGCGTGCGCAGGGTATGAACGACGGGTTCAGCGACCGGCTTTTGCCAGACTGGCTGGCTGGCGCTCAAAATACCCGGCAGGATCGTCAAAGCCCGCACAGCAGTTCGTCCCGACGGCCACAGCGAACAGAACGCACCCGCCAGCAGGCACAGGAACAGCAGTATCCGCGCTATCCACACGCCCGCGCCCCGCCAGCGTGCTCGTTTGCCTGTCCCGGGCAAAGCAGCCGGCAGTGGAGACGCCAGTCCCGCACCGCCCGGGACATCATGTTCATCCATAAAACACCTGCTTTCATAGAACCCGTATCCTACCACTGTTATAACACCCGCCAGGACGATCAGCGAGGGACAGATGACCTATCTCAACCGCATTATGTCGCACCAGTACAATAGAAAGTGAAGAGTGGTAAGGAGGTGGTGGTGAATTGATGGATGTAAACAGACGGGAGCCTGTCAACAAGGATAGCGGAGAAATGAGAGAAGTGAGCAAACAACAGGAGCAGGCCAGCGAAAAAGGACCACGGAAACCGCTCATTACCATTGCCCCCGAGCCTCCTGAACGCGAAATACCGGCGGAGGTGGCTCTTGTGAGCGACAAAGAGATGGACACAGCGTCCGAGGAAGAACCGACGAATGATCCCCCGCGCAGCGAGCCGGGCGACGATGCCGACGCTGAACTCACTATCATGCTCAAACAAATCGAAACCTATTTCACCACACCGGGCAAGGGCCACGATCTGGAGGCCATCAGCTTTAGCCTGCGCCACCTGTTCAGCCGCGTCGACTTCCTCTATCGCCAGGCTCTTCCCAGCCTTGAACAGTGGACGGCACGCGTGGGCAAAGAGAAAGGCCGCGAAACCTTTGTCCATCAGCACATCTGGCTGCATCTGCAAACCATCAACCGCACCCTGGACCGCATGGCGCCTCTCTGCCATCTGCTGAGTGATGTCATCGAGTGCCTGCTGGATACCCTTGATGACGAAGCGCTGTGGCTGCGCACTTTTGAGGAAGAGGAAACGTTGCTGCTGCAACAGGTCGAACCGACAAAGAAACTCGAAGCGGCGCATATTCCCCGGCTCAATAAAGTCGTCGTCGAGTCAGTTCCCAACGACAGCGAGAGCTGGGAACGCAGCGTGGCCACGCTGATGGATCGCCTGCTCATCTGGCAGGAGCAACATCATAAGCTGGCCTCCTTCATGCAGCAATTCTCCCAGCCCATGTTGAGCGTGGCCACGCTGAGCGAGCTTGATGTCGCCTTCGCGATCCTGCTGGACAGCGCCGGCGCCATCTTCGGCGACATCCTGCCCAATTTCCGCCTGGTCGGGCCGGCTGACAAAGAGGAGATCAGCGCGTTACTCTTTGACCTCATGCAGCAATCGGATCAAATGCTGGTGCAGTTTGAAGTAACCCTCGAACCGCTCACCAGCCTGCTGCGCCACTTTGCCGCCGCCAGCGAGAATAACTAAGGCTGTGTGAATCTTAACCATGAGAGGAAGGTCTTAACGCAATCATAACTCTGCTCATGCCTCTTTCCCTATGCCCGGCGATTATACTTTCGAGCGAAAGAGGACATGAGATTGTCTTCGTCCAGCAAACAAGGAGATGCAGATGCGCAGCGAAATCGCCACTGCTCCAGCCATGACCGTTCCACCGCAGGGGTACGTTTTTACGCACATCGAGACCGAAGCGGCCATTAGCGCAACCATCGACGAATTGAAACGCGCGGGTGAGTCAGACATCGCCCTGGTGGCTATCCATTTGCGCTATAAAACGCCTGAGAAAAATGGGCCGCTGAAGGTCCGCGCGCAAGAACGGGCAGCGCAGAGCTCGGTCTATCTCTTGCAGGGACTCCGCAGGCTGGTGCGCAGAACGGATCAGGTCTTTCTGTGCGGCCAGAGCATGTATTTTGTCCTGCTGGCGGCCAATCTCCAGGGAGCCGAGATCGTCGAGGAACGGCTCTGGGAGGCCTTGCTCTGGCGCATCCACAGCATGAGCGATATGGATCTGCCTCGCCCTATCGGCATGAGCATCGGCCACAGCGCTCTCCCGCAGCCCCAGGCCAGCGCGGAAGAACTGCTCCACGCCGCGCACGCGGCCAGCAGACACTTCGGCGAACACCTGCCCCGCGCATCTCAGCGCGCCGCCCGGGTCGCTCGCGCGGAAGCCAGCGCGCCCGCCGAGACTGAAGATCTGCCGCTTCTGGCCAAAAAACTGGGCATTCCCTATCTCACCCGCCTGCCGGCGCGTCCTCCCCGGCGCGTCCTCCAGGTAGTAAACGCCAGGCTGGCCAGAGAACTGCGCTGCTATCCGCTTGGACGCGAGCGCAATATGCTGACCGTGGCCATGCTCAATCCCCAGGACGCCCAGGCGCTCGAACGCTTGCAGCAGGAAACCGGTCTGCGCATCTTCCCTGTATTGACACATCCAGAAGCATTGGAAAGCGCCCTCAAACACCTGGGATAGCGCCGCCCCGACACACCGAGACAGCCTATGGCCGCGCTCAGTCTGTCGGGCCTGTCCGGGTTCATCCTGGCGTCAGGATAGTTGCCAGATCACGGCATCGCTGTAAACAACCTGGGTAGGAGAGCTGTCCTCAGCAGCCAATACCCCGATTCTCCCGCTGGCAATAGCGGCGTCTTGCCCCTCCGCCACAAACTGCTGGTTAATAAAGATGTCAAAGGTGTTTCCCCGCGCGATCAACATCAGCGTATTTTCCTCCCCGGCGAAACTATGCATGGCCCCGGTTGTACCGGAGGCCAGAGAGGAAAATGTAGCAGCATTGGTTTCCTTGTCAAAAAGCAGAGCATACTTACCAGCAGCCGTCACCTGGAAGACATACAGGCGATCTCCTCCAAAAGGGACACGAAAAACCAGGCCACCGGCATCGCCGGAAAGAATGTGCATCTGCACCTGAATGGCAAAATCATTATACACCGCTACTTGATCCAGGCAATAGGCGAAATGCGAGCTAAGATTGATATATGCGTGCAAACCGGCAGAACTCGCTGTACAACCATAGTCGGTCTGCTGATCATTCTCCCAGCCACTCTGCGAGGGATCTTGGAGAGAATTCTGTGTGGAGGGAGGCTGGCTCGTCACTTCTCGATAAAGCTGCATGGCTGCCGCCTCGCGGGCGTTATACTGCGCGCTCAGCCCGCCCAGCACATGCGCGCCGATCTCATGGAGCGCCACGCCGAGGCCGGTAAACAGCAGCGCAA
>DASZXF010000533.1:0-4223 GCA_035546055.1 Ktedonobacteraceae bacterium | reverse complement strand
GAGGGGGGCGGGGCGCCACCAGCGCTTGAGGCCGCCTCAGAAACGTTGGGGAGGACTCATGACTTTGAGGATAGAGTTTGACAGTCTACTGGCGGCCAGCCATCGCTGATGGCGCAGGATCAGATAACGTCTGAAAGGCATGTGCAGCGTTCTGGCACGTTTTAAGAAGCTATGAAACGCGATCAGGAGAGATGACGTATCCTCTATCAGAGATGGAACCGCTTATGACCGGGCTGAGCAAGAGGCTCTGGAGAGCAGACCCATGTAAAAAATGGGCGTGAGGAGATGAGAAAGGAGTATCAGCGATGCTTGAACGCGATAAACAGCGGAGCGATCAACCCAAAAAGCAGGAGCGTGAGAAGAAGCTGCATGAGCAATCCGAACAGGAGCAGAAGGCGCCATCCCGGACTGAACAGCGGCAGGCCGAGATGGCGACTGACCCCGCCGCCGCGCGGGACGAGGGGTATATTAAACGGATGAATGAGAAAACGCAGAAGCATTGAGCTTGATGGCATTTCAGGGTAACAGGAAGATCTTCGCCTGTTGACCTGGGGATGCTCTGTTCAGGAAATGCCGCGCCGCTCGCTACAGATGAATTCTTTATGCCCATCGGCGCAGCAGGCGCGGCTGCCCCTCTACAGAGGCTACAGAGGCGAGAGTCTGAGAGGAGCCGCTCTCAGGCTCTCGTATTCTCTGCGGGTTTCAGGCTGCGCGTTTTATCAGGTGGTGATGTCCGGGTAGGGCAGGGACCAGTGCTGGAGATTGCGCCCGTATTCGCGCTGGAAGGCGAGTGGTTCCGTATAATCGCGCTCGAAGAGGGCGATGAAGAGGGTCAGGGTCAGGAAGTGGTGAGCGCCCAGTTCAAAGAGTCGGACGTAGTTATGGGTAGCCAGGGCTTCGCGTTCTTCGTCGCTAAAGCGTTGCCAGGTGCTGGCTTCGTCTTGTGGCAGATTGAGAATGACGTTCGCCCGTTCGCTTTCCCACCAGGCGACGGTGCCGCGCGGATCGGCGCGATAGCGTTCGACGAGTTCGGGATCGCGGTCGATGGTAAAGAGGAATTTGTTCAGCAGGTATTTGCTCATGCGTCCACTCCGTTCGGATACCAGGTGAAATATGCCTCCATGGTGTGGAAAAGGTCAAGGGTATCGGCGTAATCGGCTTTGACTTCTCCGGCCACGCCCATCATGAGCATGAAATCGAGGAAGCCGTGGGTGGCGTTGCCCGGTGTCCAGAGGCTATCGAGGGTAACTTCACGCAGGGCGCCCTCGATATCGCCGTTGGCGATCCAGGCGACCGCTTTGCGATCAAAGTCAGGATCAGGACCATGCGGACCAAACTGGCGCGGCCCTCCCAGTTCAAGGGAGAGATGGCCGGTGCCAATGACGGCAACCCGCTGCTCACCGGGCCAGGACTCGACGAGCTGGCGCAGGAGACGGCCAAGCTGGACGAAGCGCCAGGGCTGTGGCAGCGGTGGCGCGAAGATATTGGTATAAATGGGCACGATGGGCAGATCTGCCTGGGGACGCGTGGTGATGATTGGACAGGTGATGCTGTGGTCGACACGCAGCTCATTGCTAAAGGCAAAATCGAAACCGGCATCGAGTCCAGCGCGCAGCAGATAGGCCGAGAGTTCTTCGTGTCCCTTGAGCTTCATGCGCGGCAGCCCGAATTCGCGCTCCTCGTTATAGTAATTGGCGTCGTAGAAAGGGGCTTTGCCGATTAAGAACTGCGGCATATTATCGTAGAAAAGCTGGTGGAAGTGGTCCGAGCCAACCATCACCAGCACCTCCGGGCGGGCACGCGTCAGCGTTTCGCGATAGGCTTCTACCTTGCGCACCCATTCGTCGGCGAAGTCGGGTCTGCTCTCCGGCGGGGCGGTACTGGCGCGATAGAAGAAAGGATGGTGGGTAGTGGCAAGGACGGCGACAAGCTTTGCCATAAAATCCTCCTTTGGAGCCCCCTGCGCGCATGGCAGGTGGTGAGCGATACCAGGCTACGATTGTTCCCCTCCGTCATCGCTGACGGCTGGACGATAGACAGCGTTGCGGTCGATAGATGCATAGATAGCGGGCGCGATGGGATGGCGCAGTTCTTCCGCGATATGGCCGAGCAGACCCGCCGCGCGCGCCAGCAGGGCCACGCCGCGCAGCAGCTCAGGCGCCAGGCCAAGATCGGCCAGGGCTGCCCCGGCGACACCAGCGCCATTGAGCGGCAGCTGGCGACCGAGCACGTCAGCGTGAACGCGGCCAATCGCCTCGAACAAACGCAGATGTGGTCCCCGCAGACCCTCCTGCTCGGCGATGGCTATAATGACAGCGGTACGGGGATCAGCGGTCTTATGCACCGGATGACCAAGGCCCGGCACAAAGCGGCCCGCCGCGCGCTGTTCCGCCACCGCTCTACGGGCCAGCGCATCCCATTGCTCGTCCGACTCCGGCAGATGGTCCGCCACGGACGCCAGCACGCCGGCCAGGAAGCGGCCCGTGTCCTCGGTCACTCCGAGAAAACGCGATCCTCCGCCCAGCAGACCGGCGGCCATGGCTCCCTGGAGCGCATCCGGGGCGCTGTAGAGTGTCAGACGGGCCGCGATGGCCGTGGGGGTAAAGCCGTGATCGGCCAGGGCCACCAGCACCGCCTCGAAGACGCGCACCTGCTGCGGGGTTGGACGCTGCTGCGTGGCCAGCCAGAGCGCCAGTTCCCCAAAGCCGATCTTTCCCAGCAACTCGCCCGCCAGATCATGACCGAGCAGACGAATACTGGCCGCGTCGGAGGTGCCGATTCCGGTAAAATAGTCCATCTCTTCTCCTTCTCTATCCAGCGTCTCTACGCTCCTCCAGATCCGCGCGGCTGACTGAGCCAGGCGCGCAGCAGTTCGTTATCCTGACCGAGCGCGGGCGGAGGAAGTCTGTAGTCAGGAGGCGTCCGTGAGAACGTAATCGGATGGCGAATCATCGGCACCGCCGCGTCTCCCTCGCCCACCTCGACCACCGGCTCAAGGCCAATCGCGCGGGCAAAGGTCACGCCCTCGGCAATCGTGTTGATAGGACCGCAGGGCACCCCGACCGCGTTCAACAGGCGAAACCACTCGTCAGCTCCCCGGGTGCGCAGCCGCTCAACCAGCAATGGACGCAGTTCTTCGCGGTTGCGGGTTCGATCCTGGGGCATGGCAAAACGAGGATCGCGCGGCAGATCGGGCAGATCGAGTACCTGACAGAGCTTGCTGAACTGCCCGTTATTGCCAGCGGCGATAATCAACTCGCGGTCCGCCGTGGGCAGCGGTTCGTAGGGAAACAGACTGGGATGGGCGTTGCCCATGCGGTTGGGAACTACCCCACCGGCGACATAAGCGGAGGTGTGATTGACCAATCCCGAGAGCGCCGAAGCCAGCAGACTCAATTCCAGGTGTTGACCTTCTCCATCGCGAGCGCGATGATTGAGCGCGGCCAGAATACCAATGGCCGCGTGCAGACCGGTCATGACATCGAAAACCGAAATACCGGAGCGGTAAGCCGGTCCCCCGGCATCGCCGGTCAGACTCATCAGCCCGGACATAGCCTGGACGATGAGATCATAGCCGGGCAGGGACGCCCCCTGAGCAGTGCCAAAACCGCTGATTGAGGCATAGATAATGCCCGCGTTCTGCTGGCGTACCGCTGCATAATCCAGGCCAAAGCGCTTGAGGCCGCCGGGCTTGAAATTCTCAATCAAGACATCGGCGCGGGCGGCAAGCTCGTGGGCCAGGCGCAGATCGGCTGGATCATTAAAATCAAGCACCAGCGAGCGCTTATTGCGGTTGATCGCCATATAGTACGTCGCCACGCCGTCGCGGGTGGGCGGCATCCAGGTGCGGGTATCATCGCCCGCCGGGCTCTCGACCTTGATCACCGTCGCGCCGAGATCGCCCAGCAGCATCGTGCAGTACGGGCCGGCGAGCACGCGGGAGAAATCAGCAATCAGCAGGCCATCCAGCGGACCTGGCCGGCGCTCCATCCCCGGCATGTCGTTGTCCTGTTCTGGCATGAAGTTCACGCCTCCGTAAATTGAGGGCGCGCGATCCGCACAGTCCGCTGCCCCCGGCATACGGCCCCGCGCCATCGCGCCTTGTTCGTGTGTCCGTCATACGGACCAATGTCCGTAGAACAAGTATAGACAACGCTGTGCGCCGGTGTCAAGAGTGCCAGACGGGCAGGTTTGATGGGCTGGAGCCGACCGTTTCCTGGGGA
>DASZXF010000532.1:0-7832 GCA_035546055.1 Ktedonobacteraceae bacterium | reverse complement strand
ATGCCGGTCAGAGCTTCAACCAGCGTCGACTTCCCATGGTCAATATGCCCGGCGGTTCCAATGCAACTCATAAGCGCGTTCATCCTTCCTCAGCAAAGGGAAGGCCGAAATTACTCCCTCTTATTCCTTCTCTGCAAAGAGCACCCCCAGTATATCATGCCCCGCCAGTGGGCTGATATTGACTGCTCAAACGAGGGTGCGCCTCAGTTTTTACAAGCCCATCAATGGGAGGACGCCAGAGGCTCATGGACTCGAACCCCCAAAGAGTTGAGAAAACCCTGGTGACATTCCCGCCTCCACGCAAGAGAGCCGTTTGCGAAAAACTGAGAGCATATGGGACGCCGCTCTAGCCGGGGCCGCCTTTTCGATGTATGCATCGCATCTCAGGGCCAGGAAATTATGGGATAAGGAAGTACAAGCGATGGAGATAGGCCGCAACGGGAGGCTCAGTTGACGTTCTCTGGTGAGCGGGCCAATAATAGAAAGGTGCGCGGAATCGAAACACGCGCATCCCATTCTCTCAGGTTGTTTTTGAAAGGCAAACAAGCATTATGGCTAATGAAATGTCAGTGCAGGCTCGCAGCATCGGCGAGGGTACGTTTGAAATCGATACACAGAGCGGTCACAGCCTCGTTTTGAGTTCTGTCACCGAGGATAAGGGTCCGCGCCCGATGGAGATGTTGCTGGTCGCGCTGGCTGGCTGCGCCGGGGTTGGTATCAGTGGCATTTTGCGCAAAATGCGCCAGGAGGTCACGGCCTATGAAATTCGCGTTCACGGAGAGCGCACCGAAAAAGACCCCAGGGTCTTTACCAGCATTACGGTTGAGCATATCTTTACCGGCAGGAATCTGCAAGCAGCCAGCATCCAGCGCGCCATTGAGCTGGATACGACGAACTACTGCGGCGTCAACGTTATGTTGAGCAGCAGCGCCAGGATCGAGCATCGCTTCGCGATTCGCGAAGCCGAGGCGGAATGAATAAGCTCTGCCCTACGAGGTATATTCTCCGTTGATCCTGACATATTCATAGCTCAGATCGCAACCCCAGACAGTGGCTGCGCTTGAGCCGAGGCCCAGGGAGACACGGATGGCAATTTCTTTGCCCTGCAAATAGGCGGTGAGTTCAGTCAGGCGATCCTGGGGCAGGGGCTGACCCTGGTAGACGATCAGCTCGCCGAAGGCAATGGAGACCTTTTCAGGGACAATTTCGCGCTGCTCGTCGCATTTGCCGATGGCCATGGCCACGCGGCCCCAGTTGGGGTCAGCGCCAAAGACCGCCGTTTTGACCAGCGGCGAGTTGACAATCGCTTTGGCAACGCGTCTGGCCTGGGCGGGCGTGGCCGCGTCGCTGACAGTCACTTCCAGCAGTTTAGTCGCGCCTTCACCGTCGCGCGCCAGTTCCTTTGTCAGCTCAATGGCCAGGTCAGTCAGCGCCAGGCGGAACTCGTCCAGCGGCACCTCGCCGGCCAGACCGTTCGCCATAATCGCCACGGTATCCGAGGTGCTGGTGTCGGTGTCCACGCTCAGGCAGTTAAAGGAAACATCCACGGCCTCTTTGAGCAGTTGTTGCAGTTGCGCGGCGGGAATACGCGCGTCGGTGACAAAATAGCTGAGCATGGTCGCCATGTTTGGCTCGATCATGCCCGAACCTTTGGCCATGCCGACCAGGACCGCCTCGCCAATGCGCCTGACCCCGATTTTGGGGTGCGTATCGGTGGTCATGATGCCCTGGGCGCAGAGATGCAGTTGTCCCTCTTGCATCTGCTGGCCAAGGCCAACAATGCCGGCGCGCATCTTCTCCATCGGCAACTGCCAGCCAATGACGCCAGTTGAGGAAGGCAAAATGTCCTGTGGATCTATCTGAAGTTCGCGCGCCACCAGAGACACAATCTCGCGAATATTGGCCAGACCCTGTTCGCCGGTGGCCACATTGGCGTTTTTGCTGTTAATCACAAAAGCCTGGAGTTGTCCGTTCGCCACGTGTGCGCGGCCTACGGGAATGGCGGCTCCGCAGAAGCGACTCTGCGTGAAGACGCCCGCCGCTGCGGCGGGAACCTGCGAGGCAATCACGGTAAAGTCCAGCGTCTCATCGCGAATACCCACATTTTTCACACAGGAGCGAAAACCGCGCGGTTCAAATGGTAGTGCTTGCATGGAATCCCTCTCTCCATTATTTCCTGCCATTATAGCGAGGAGTGCCCAAAATGCAAGCAGGATCTATTGAGCGGGTGCGACTCACCGTTTTGCGAAGGAGCACGCCAGAGCCTCGCCTCTGGCGTGTTTCTCGCCCTTCTTGCAAACGGATGAACCTCACCCCTGTTGATCCGCCGGCGCCGGCAGCGAGCGCTTGTAGAGATGCTGGCGCCAGATCCAGAAAGCGACCAGGACCAGCGGAGAAGCGCCAATCAGCCAGCCCAGCCAGACCGGGATAGCTCCAGGGGCCGCGACCGTCACAGCCACCTTCGAGGTGCCCTGGCCCTGGGGTCCGTTTAAGGTGACGACGATATCCCAGGCTCCGCGCACCGGTATGTGAATGGTACTCCGCAAAGTCCCCTGGTTCTCGCTGAGCGTAAAGCGCTGCGGCGTGGCATCGGTGCCCAGACCCGGCTCAACTGTCAGATAACCCTGCAAATGCAGATTCTTGTCATGCGGCACCACGATCACTTCCAGCGGCGTATCCACCTGCGGCGGATCTTGCGACAGGCTGACATCGACCACGTAGGCGCCGGCGGCCAGGGTGCGCGTACTGGCCACCGCGCCATTTGAGGCCGTGGTGGCGGCGGTAGATATCAGCAGCAGCGCGAGCAGGGCCGGGGTCAGGCCCAGAGTCAGGCCCAGATTACGAAAGAATGTGCGCATAAGACTCCCTCAACTCGCATTAACGGACATTGCGGCGCCAGACCTCGCCGAAATCAGCTCCCAGGATGGCACCCAGCGCGCCAACACCCAGCGCGATCAGGATAAAGCCAGCCACCACGCCGACCCAGAGTTCCTGGGGTACGCTCAAACCCGGCTCCGGCAGGAAAATCGGCGCGAAAGATGAATAGGAGAGCAAAATCAGGGGAGCAAAGACCAGAATGGGAGGAGTCAGCACCACTCCCAGCAAACCCAGCGCCGGCAACGTTTTGCCCGATTGACGCTGGCGGCGCTTGCTCCAGAAGGCCAGGCCATCGACCAGCAGGGCCGGGAGCAGGAAAACCAGGGGCAAAAAGGCGTATGACCAGCTAAACGTCGGCACCAGCGACGTGCGATACGCTAACCCCTGCCACTCGACGCCAGTGCGAATGGCCCAGGGAATGAAAAGCTCGACCGCAATCGTATTCAGCAGGAGCAACGCCACCAGGATCAGCGAGGCTCCAGGCCGGCGCGTCAAACGCTGCGCACTGACAAAACTGAACGTGCCGCTCATCACCAGCGGCAGAGGATACGTCGAAACGCTCAGGGGACCAAAGGTGGCAACCGGGAATTGCAGAAAACCGGTCAGGGTAAAATTCATCATCGACGCCAGCACCAGCAACGCACCCCACTCCAGGGCGGTCAGGCCCAACCAGCGCCGATGCACGCTCTCCCTCTGACGCTCAATGGCCGCCTCTCCGGCAAAAACATAGACAAGTCCAAATATACCAATCATACCACCAGTGATGCCCATCAGGTGAAAGGGCGCCCAGAGAGCGACATCGATGCCATAGAGTTCGTGCCAGTAGTTATCGAGGGGAGCGGAAACCAGGGCCAGCAGGGCGCCGAAGCCCGTGATGATAAAGCCCAGTGGGGCATGGAAGAGGCCCAGCACGCGCACAGTTGAGCGATCATTCACGCCTGCGGCTTTGCGGTGGTAGCGTACTGTTTCGAGCAGAACCAGGGCCAGCACCAGCAGGCCGACGCCTGAGACACAGGAGTAGATCAGGGTATGGGGAGGAGTCCAGAACTGATCGCGTCCCACATAGGCGTGCCATTCGCGATCCCAGACCGCGCCCAGGCCGCCTTGAAATAAAAAGAACAGCATCACCCAGATACTGATGCGGCGAAGTTTGCGTTCAGAGGAACCGGCCTGAGAGTGAGGTGTGCCGGGTGAAAGGGCTTGTGGGTTCGGATGCACATCCGAGTGGGCCATAGGGTATTATCCTCTCTTAGACCAGAGCAGAAAGCACGCCTGGAGCGCCCGGATGGTCTGGCGCACCGCTTCCTGGTGGAGCAGGCGCAGCAGAA
The DNA here is from genome assembly GCA_035546055.1 of Ktedonobacteraceae bacterium. Taxonomy (GTDB): domain Bacteria; phylum Chloroflexota; class Ktedonobacteria; order Ktedonobacterales; family Ktedonobacteraceae; genus Paraktedonobacter. The sequence goes on along the minus strand of DASZXF010000532.1, from coordinate 3,627 downwards.
CCATCCGTTTCTGCCATTGTCTACAGCTTTACAACGGCTAGAGCGTCGTATCAATCGTCGGATCGATATCAAAAGGATAGGCCAGGGTATTCTTTCTGCGCCTGCGCGTGGCCAGGGTGCGATACTTCGTCAGCAGCGCCGACTTGCCCGCCAGCCTGCCAACAGGCGTGCCACGTTCCGCGCTCCACTTGCCCTGGAAAAACGGCAGAACCACCTCCGCTATCTGGTCGGGCACCAGCATGGGAGCGCCATGATTGGCGAGAATAAAGACATCATTAGGCCGCGAATGCAGCGGGCGAGCTGTCAGGGCATCGCGCCGGCCCCAGACAAAGAGAGTCGGCACCGCCGAGGAAGCAGGCAGGCTAAAGGGAGCACGTCCCTTGCCGGGAAGTTCAAGCAGCATACGCTTGAGGTACTCCAGGCGCTGCATACCTATCTCGTCCAGCCATTCATCGCTATAATGGCTCTTGCGCATATTAAAGCCCAGGGTCAGCAGAAGTCCGTGCAGGCGCCAGCCCGATAAGAACCAGTCGGCCATCCCCGACTGCCTGGCATCAATCCATTCTTCCATCTGGAGAGCCATTGTCCAGGAACGATGCAGATACAACGGGCACAGGAAAACGGCTCTCGTCACATGTTGCCAATAGTGCTGCACATACGCTTCACCGGCGCGAGTCCCGGTCGAATAGGCCAGAATCCCCCACCGCTCAATTTCCAGAGCCAGCCGCAGTTCCTCCAAAGCGTCGGCGCAAAACTCGTAATACGGCTTATCGGGCACAATTTCCTCGGAGGCTCCCACCCAGGGAAGCTCAACCAGAATCAGTTGAAAATGCGGGGCGAGGAGCGGCACGAGGTTTTTCCACACACTGTAGGTCACTCCCCATCCGTGTATCAGGAGAAGAGGAGCGCCACTTCCTTCCAGTCGATGTGCTAACATAGGCTGAACTGACAACTCTCTACAAGAACTGGCTGGCAAAAGCCAGCGAACTCGTTTATGATGTATGTGCTTTTGCGCATTGTACCATAGAGCCGCTCTGCATGCGATAAAAAAGGACCATTGATGTTACAGTTCCAAAACATACTCATCCTCACTTCCAAAACCGGAGGTGGCCATGTGAGCATAGCCGAGTCCTTGCGCGATCTGATTACCGCTGAAGCGGAAACACAGATCGGCGCGAACTCCGCAGATGCCGTCCATCCCCCTGCTCCTGAGATTACCATAATCGATCCCCAACCACGTTTTTTTCATCTCCATTATCGCCTGGTCAGCCGCTACGCTCTGGGACTCTGGGCTGCCGAGTTTCAGTTCTTCGACACCCCTGGACGAGCAAAACTGGCTCACGGCGTTTTTACGCGCCTGGTGCGCCGTCAGCTCCATGCCTTGCTGGAACGCGTGAAACCAGATCTGATCGTGACCACCTATCCCTTCCTCTCCTACGAGGTCGCGCGCGTACTGGAAAAGTATCCGCGCAAGGTGCCACTGGCCCTCTTTTTTAGCGATGCCAATGGCGTACACGCGGCCTGGCTGACCGAGAAGCAAGCCGCTGCGAATTTTGCGCCGACGCGAGAGACCTACGAACAAGCCCTGGCCTCTGGCTTCGCGCCCGCGCGCCTGCATCATGTTGGCTGGCCGGTGCGCGCCCAATTTTTGCGCGCCTTCGCAGTTCGCCAGGAACTACGTGCCGCACAACTGGCTCACCTCAATCTGGAGTCTGAGCGCTTCACCGTCTTCCTGCAAGGCGGCGGCGAAGGAGCCGCGCACGTGGGCCGTACTATCGAGAATCTCCTTGGCTCCTCTGATTTTAGTAACGAAATCCAGATCATTCTGGCCACAGGCACCAATCGCGCGCTGCAAGAGCGCTACCAGCACACCCCCCATCTGGCGGTTCTGCCCTTCACCAAAGCCATTGCCCCTGTCATGGCCGCCGCCGATATCATCATGGGCAAGGCTGGCCCCAATATGCTCTTTGAAGCTGTCACGCTGGGCAAACCATTCATCGCTACTGCTTATATTCCCGGCCAGGAAGAGGCCAACCTGGCCTTTATCGAACGCCACGGCCTGGGCAAAATCGCCATTCAGCCGGAGGAGCAGCGCGCCCTGCTCAACGCCCTGCTTCGCCAGCCGGCACGACGGCAGGCTCTGATCGACTCTGTTGAGGTCCAACGCCAGGCCAACAACCAGGCCATGCAGCGTATCGTCCCCCTCCTGGCTGCTCTGGGCGAACCGGCCCGCGCGCTGGTCCGATGAAAAAAATTCATCGCTACGCAAGTCCTGGTATGGTATACTGGAAGCCGGCACCAGCACTTTTTGATCTCATCTGACAGGTGGCCAGAGAATCGTATGAACGACAAAATCCAATCTGTTTTGAATTCATTGCCGCATAGGCCGGGCGTCTATTTGATGAAAGACGCGACTGGCACTATTATCTACGTGGGCAAGGCCATTTCGTTGTTTAACCGGGTACGCTCGTATTTCCAGGAATCGACCGATCACAGTCCTAAGAACCGCAGCATGGTCGCGAAGATTGAGGATATCGAGTTCGTTGTTGTACAAAATGAAGTTGAGGCGCTGGTACTGGAAAGCAATTTTATCAAGCAGTACCGCCCGAAATATAATGTACTGCTGCGCGATGATAAGAGCTATCCCTACATCAAAGTCGCGCTGGCCGAGGATTTTCCGCGCGTCTACCGGGTGCGCAGTTTCGCGCGCGATGGCAACCGCTACTTCGGTCCTTACACCAATTCTGGAGCGGTCGATGCCACGCTTGATCTGTTGAACAAGCTGTTCGCCTTCCGCACCTGCCGTTACGACGCAAGCGCCTGGGCGCCGCCAGAGGACAAAGAGCCGCCGCCTGGCTGGAAGCAAAAGCTGCTGGCGCGTCCCTGCACCCAATACTATATTCATCGCTGCATCGCGCCCTGCGTGGCCTATACCACACGCGAAGAGTACAACGCCGTTATCAAGCAGGTGATCCTTTTCCTGGAGGGCAAGCACGATGAGGTGGTGAAGAATCTCGCAGCGCAGATGGAGAACGCCGCTGAAAACCTCAACTTCGAGGAGGCCGCGCGCATCCGTGACCGCATCAAAGCCGTGGAAAGCATTCTGGAGAAGCAGCGCATCATTTCGACCGAGGGTCAGGACGATCAGGATGTGATCGCGCTGGCCAGCGAGGACGACGAGACGTGCGCGCAGGTCTTCTTCTTCCGCTCAGGCAAGCTGGTCGGACGCGAATTCTTCATTCTGCAAGGCACGCGTGAGAGCAGTCCGGGTGAGATTATGCGTTCGTTCTTCCAGCAATTTTACGAAAGCGTGCCCCATATTCCAGCAGAGATTATCGTCGAAGCCGAACCGGAGGACAAGGCCATTCTCCAGGCCTGGCTCAAGGAGAAACGGCGCGGCGCTGTGACTATCACCGAACCTAAACGCGGCGAGAAGCTACGCCTGGTTGAGATGGTGCGTCAGAACGCCAGGGAGGTGCTGGAGCAGCAGCGCATCAAATGGCTGAGCGATAGTCAGAAGACGCAACTGGCCCTGGAGGAATTGCAAGAAGCCCTCAACCTGGCCACGCCTCCGCGCCGCATCGAGTGCTACGACATCTCCAACACCCAGGGCACCAACTCTGTAGG
>DASZXF010000531.1:0-3071 GCA_035546055.1 Ktedonobacteraceae bacterium | reverse complement strand
CTACATGTCAATGAAAACCTATGCTTTGCGTTTCTGGCCAGAAAAACAAATGTTTTGATTTTTGGAAGTCAAAACACCTCGATAGTGAAAAGATATCAAGCTATGCTCAGGGAAATGGATCTATCTCTTCTTTAAGGACATTGATGTTACAGATCTGTGGCCTTCTTTCATAGGATATGCTTTGCGTTTTCAGAAACCGCAAGCATATAGACAGCACAAATATATATTTCTACACTAAAAATGCCGGGAACCCATACATCGGTACCGATCATGTTCTACAGAAAGTTCCCGGCGTTTCTGCCGTCCAGAGAAGAAAAGAAGGGAATAGAACATCATGCCAATATTCGGGATAAGCCGGAGAAGATATAAGACCGCATACCTTCAAGGACAGCCAGCAACAAAGAGCATCCAGACGCTCAACATCATGGGGAGGCGCTACTTCAGTGATGCCAAAGCCTCATATCTGCTTCCAAAAGACATGGCAGATGTACCACGACTCGATTTTCAACACTTTTTGCTTCGTCAGGAGATGCGCGGAATCTACATCGCACCTATCTCGTCCAACATCACCAACGTACTGGACGTAGGATGCGGCACCGGGCGCTGGGGCAGAGAGATGGCCCGCGCGTTCCCCAATGCGCAGATCGTTGGGATGGACCTGGAGGAAATCAGCAGCCCAGGCGCCGAGAGGCCAGCGAATTACCTCTTCAAGCAAGCCGATGCATTAAAGATATTTCCTTTCGCTGATAACAGCTTTGATTTCATCCACCAACGTCTGATGCTGTTGAGTATTCCCGCGTTCAAATGGCCTGATGTTCTTCACGAACTGGTGAGAGTCGCGCGGTCAGGAGGGTGGATCGAGTTCGTTGAAACAGGATGTACTATCTGGCCACAGGGACCAATAACGCAAAAGTGGTACAGCTGGATACGAGAGATCTGTCACAATTATAGTCAGGACGCCGATCTCCCGGTGCGCCTGGCCAGTATAGCGCGCGGGGCTGGCATCATCAACGTCCATGAGTTTTCCTACGATATTCCCATAGGAACCTGGGCCGGACACCTGGGCGTTACCTCACTGGCCAACATGCGGGGCTTCTACGAAGCCATGCGAGCACGAAACATTCGCCAGCTTCAGATAGAGCCGGGCGAAGTTGAGCAGACGTGGCTCGATCTGGTCAACGAGTGGGAACAACTACAAGCGAGGATTCGCTACTATGTTGTGTGCGGGCAGAAGTAGGTAGGTATGAGCAGCGAAATTGCACAGTTACGTCAGCAAATTGAGCAAGAGCACAGAGCCGCCTGCTGGGCACTCGAAGGGTTGTCCAGCGGAGAAGCACAGCACGCATTTATTGCGCGGAGGATGGGGCATCTGGAAATCAGCTACGCAGGGCTGAAGCAGCTCGTTGGCGAGGAGCAAGCGACAGACATACTATGCCAGGTGTTTGAGCAAACGCCAACGAAACAGACACAACAGCATTAGCAGTACCAGAACCAGCGGGCCGGGATTGACCTGGCCTGCTTTCTTTTTTGGAAAAAGGTACGGCAAAGCCGAATTGATAGTCTTGATAGTACAACGCTGCCGCGAGCAAGGAATCATCCCCGCGAAAAAAACAGAGAGGGAAAGCAGCCTTCCAAAATGCTTCATCAATGTTACATAAACGCATTTCCTTTTGTTACATTTCTTGCCTTTTCCATCTCTTTTCGTTATACTATAGATCGATTTCAATAAGATGACTGAGAACTGGAGCGCAGGGACAAGGAGCCGCGCAATGGCACAGGAGAACCCGGCCAGAGAGCAGGAAAAAAGAGACTTTTTCATCAGTTATGCCGAGGCTGATACCGCCTGGGCGGAATGGATTGGCCTGCAACTGGAACAGGCCAGCCTGACCGTTGCCCTCCAGGCATGGGATCTGCGCCCAGGGATGCTGCGCGTGCCGGCGCTGGATCACCTCCAGCAAGCCGCCACGCGCACCCTGCTCCTGCTCTCTCCAGCCAGCCTCTCCGCCGGTCTGGTCCAGGCCCAATGGGCGGCGGCGCAGCAACGTGACCCCGCCGGCGAGCAGCGCACGCTCATCCCTATCCGAGTCGAGACCTGCGAGCCAGGTGGCCTGCTGGGGAGCCTGGTTCCCATCGATCTGGTGAATCGCAACGAGGAGCAGGCCCGCGCCCGTTTGCTGGAAGGGATACAGGATGAACGCAGCAGGTCAGCGGCGGTCCCGTTTCCCGGCCAGCGCGCTCAGGTGCCCTTCCCTGGTGCGTTCCCGCCAGTCTGGAATGTGCCCCCTGCCCGTAATCCCGCCTTCACCGGACGCGAAGAGGAGTTGCGCGCGCTGCATGAGCGATTGCACCAGCAGCATCAGGCCGCCATCAGCCAGCCACAGAGCATCAGCGGCCTGGGCGGCGTCGGCAAGACACAACTGGTCGTCGAATACGCTTATCGCCATCGCGGCGACTACACCGCCGTCCTCTGGGTACGCGCCGACACCACCGACACCCTGACCGCCTCCTACAACGAACTGGCGACGCTGCTCGCCTTGCCCGAACGAACAGCCACCGAACAGGACATCATCGTGCGCGCCGTGCAGACCTGGCTGCGCCTCCATACCAACTACCTGCTCATCTTCGACAACGCCGACACGCCCGATGTGCTGGTGCCTTTCCTGCCCACCGCCGTAGCCGGTCACGTCCTCCTGACCACGCGCGCCGCTGACCTGAGCGACCTCGGCCTGGGGCTGGATGATCCCCTGGCCCTGCCTCCCTTGACGCCGGAAGAGGGTGCGCATCTGCTCCTGCAACGAGCGGGGATGCTTGCCCAGGCCACACCAGAGGATCACGCGCAGGCGCTCACCCTTTCCCGCGAACTGGGCGGCCTGCCCCTGGCGCTTGACCAGGCAGGCGCCTACGTCCGCAAGAGCCGTCTCAGCCTGGCTGCCTACCAGCAGCGCTACCAGCAGCACCACGCCCGCCTGCTCAACGAGCGCTACAGCCGCGAACATCCCGCGCCGGTCGCGACCACCTGGGACATCTCCTTCCGCGCCGTCGCAGCCAGTCACCCCGCCGCCGCTGACCTG
>DASZXF010000530.1:0-5287 GCA_035546055.1 Ktedonobacteraceae bacterium | reverse complement strand
GGCCGCGACAGCCGCTTATAGCGTGGCGATGGAAACCGATAAATGGATTGTGGGGAATGATTTTAACGATGTGAAGTTTATTCAGGGCTTGCTGGGTGACAGCCACGCGCAGAGTAAACGTATGGCCGCGCTGGCCTGGGGATTGCATTTTCTCAACGGCCTGCTCCTGGCAGAAGTCTACGCGGCGGTCGGTAAACGTCTGTTGCCCGGTCCCGGCTGGCTCAAAGGCACCCTCTTCGGCGAAGCCTTCGTGCTCTCCGTCTGGCCTCTGACACCGTGGGTAGATCGCCATCATCCCATGATCAAAAACGGCGAACTTCCGCACCTGGCCAACTGGACCGCCTTCTGGCAAAACATGCTGCGCCACGCCGTTTACGGCTTAACCCTCGGTCTGCTGTATCGGAAGTAGTTTTATGAAATCTGGAAATTCCTAATGATGCCTGCTGTCTTAGCTGGCGACGAGCCTCTAACTTGATGAGGTCCATCAGATACTCAATCAGCATGTAGCTGTCGAGTTCCTGGCGTTCTTCGTCTTTGAGCGCACCATCGCGGTTGAGTTGAATGAGCTCATACGCTCGCTCGGCTACTTCGGGAGACGGATGGAAAGCAACAATTTGCTCGGATGTTGGGTGATGAGCCAGGAATTGTGCTACTTCGGTAGCTGCCTGTGTTTTGAGAAATATGACCTTTTCCTCCTTTGGTCAAAGAGTGCTACCAGAAAGAACGCCTGTCAAGATGATTGAAAAATAAGGGCACCTGATTCTGGAGAAGGTGCCCTTTTCTTTCATATGTATTTTTAATAGCGGAGCCAGTTGCTGACAAAGGGCAGGCGATACGTTGGTCGGAACCAGGCCATAATGATCAGCCAGACGGCCAGAACAATCATGATCCATAAGACAACACTGGCTAAGAAGCCCAGCACCAGGCCCAGGAAACCACCGATGAGCGGGATGCCGCCCAGGATAGTTGCCAGCAGGCCCACCAGGAAGTAGACAATGCTCAATGGACCAAAAACGAGCATAGATTGTTTGGCATGCAATTGCACATTTTGATTTCTACGCTCCAAAACGAAGAGTATCAGGCCTGTTACCCAACCAAGGGGATAAGCCAGCACCCGCTCCCAGCGCTCACTCAGACCGAGCGACGTAGGTGCATTCCCTCCCCGGTAGCGACTACTCCCTGTCATGCGTTCCCTATTCATCATTTTAATCCTCGCACTTTCTGCGACGCTCAGGCGCAGACGCTTCTTCCTCTCCCCAGGCTCGGTTCCCTTACGCCCCTGCGTCAATAAATTTGTTTCTGCAATCTATTACGAAAGTAAACCCCGCGTGTTGCACCAAAATACTCAGGTTTTTGCCGTCCATACTTTTCTCTCTATGAATATGATGTGCTCATCCCTGAGTTTGCTAACATGTTCCAGGAGCGGCGCCTTTTCTTTTGGGGCGCGGCATGATATAGTGTGTCTATGCGTATCACGGCCCTCGAACAACAGGCTCATAACCCGGAACGGGTCAGCCTGTATCTGGATGGCACCTTCGCGCTGGGCATCAGCGCTGAACTGATGCTGAAGATGAATCTCCATCTCGATCAGGAACTCTCCGCTGCTGACCTTGAGCAACTCAAAAGCGAGGAAGCTCGCCAGCAGGCGGTTGAGCGTGCCATCAATTATCTCTCCTTCCGCCCGCGCAGTCAGGCCGAGGTGCGGCGCTATTTACGGAAAAAAGAGACTCCCCCCGATATTATTGAGGCGGTGCTTGAGCGTCTGCAACGCCTGGATTATGTGAATGACCGCTCGTTTGCCTCTTTCTGGGTGGAAAACCGCGAACGTTTCAATCCGCGCGGCGCTCAGGCTTTGCGCAATGAACTGCGTATGAAGGGCGTGGAGCGCGAGGTCGTCGAGGAGATAGTGGACGATGAGCAGGATGAAGAACTGGCCCTGCGCGCGGCCAGCCGCAAGGCTGCCCTTTTGCTGCAAACGCCGGGGATAGACTACTCGACTTTTCGCAATCGCCTGGGCGGCTTTCTCCAGCGCCGGGGCTTTTCCTACGAGATCGTCGCGCGCGTGGTGCGTGCTCTCTGGCAGGAGCACCAGGACGCGCAGGACGAGGAAGAATAGCCGGCGCGCTCTTTCCCAGCACGACTGATAAAAAAGGGTGGGTCTGCGCCTGCAAACCTCTGCAAAAGGAGAATTCTGCCTTTGCAGAGGCGAGACGCGACCCACCCTGGACAGGGCAATCTTGCGAAGGTTGTTTTACCTGTCTCTATTATAGGCCTGCTCGCCAAAAAAAGGAAGGACAATCGATATCAGTCGATGTTTTAGCCATTGCTGGTTGGCGTGCTGGTCGGTGCCTGCGTGGGCGTTGCCGTGGCTGGGGGCAGCGTGGCCTGGGCCACCGGCGTCAGGGAGACGCCGGGCAGAGAGCCGGGATTGAGCGGAATAAGTTTAATATGCTGGACATCGCCGGGCATACTATCTTTCTTGCTGCCGGAGGTAAAGTTGATGCGCACGGTGTCCGGGTCGATGCCCGGCTGGTTCGCCAGGAAGGTTTGCGCTGCGCTGACGGATTTGCCAAGCAGACCTTTGCTGATGGCGTCCAGTTCTTCCTGAGAGAAATGATAGAGCGCGACCGCGCCCTCTGGTACGGCGATGGTGCTGATGCCGCTGATGGGGTCGATTGAGCGAATTTTGAAGCTTCCGATGGTGATGGTGGCTTCTGCCATCTGGTAGTGCGCGCCCAGGGCAGTGGTGGCGTTAGTAAGTGCCTGGCGAGCAATTTTCATACCATCGGCATTCAGGAAGTAGCCGACGCTGCCATGCTCGGTGAGGGTCACAGTGACGTTTTTGCCCGGTGCGTTCACAGGGGGCAGCGCTGTGCTGGTCGTGCTGATGTTGATAGAGCCGAGTTGCGTACCGTGTTGAGCGCGAATCTGACTTTCCAGATTTTGCTTGATCTGCGCGTCGAGCGCTGGCTGCATCTGGGCGATCAGATTATCCACATCGCTCTGGCTGACGCCCTGCTGACAGCCCAGGCCGCCGAGTACGCAGTTGACCTGGCCGGTGGTGGCTCCGGTTTTGCTGCTGGTCAGCGTGGGCGAGGTGACGGCGCGTGCGGGAATAACCGCCGACGCGAGGTCGACACCGCTGGCTCTGGGATCGGCCTTGAAGGTAACGACCTGGCTGATGGTCTTTGTGCGCGGCGAAAAATTGATCGAAACGCTGGTTGCGTCGATGATCTGATAGCCGTAGTAGAGCATACCGGCGAAGACGATGAGGACGATGACAGTCAGGATTGAGACTGCCAGGACCAGTTTGCTGCGTCGAGGTCGGGGCGCGCGCGCTGGATCGGGCACCCTGGGCGGTCGGGGTCTGAGCAGCGGAGGCCGGCTATTGGGCAGCGTTTTCACGACCTGCGGGCGCTGGAAGACCGTGGTAGGCGCATTGTAATCTTCTGGCGTGAAAGAGAGCCGGGTCTGCGGACGGAGCTGTTGAGCCGGCGGCTGTCCGTTCGGCGCTGGCAGGGTGCCCGCCTGGGCGAGCGAAACCAGCTCTGTTTTGTCCTGCGCGGCATGCTGGTCCGGCGTCGCTTTGGAAGATACCGGAGAAGGCGGCTGTGCCTCGTTGCGGGTCGCCTGTGGGGACGATCCGGGATCGGCGAGCTGTTGATAGGCCAGTTCAAAACTTTTCAGTAGATCTTCAGCGGTACTGTAGCGCTCATTGGGGTTGGTCGCGATGGCGCGGCGCACCACTTTATCCAGCGCTTCGGGCAGGCGAGGAGCCGGCGAATGAGGAGCCGGCGGCGTGGTGGTCGGCATACGCCCGGTGAGCATCTGGTGAAGGATCACGCCGAGGGAAAAAATGTCGTTGCTGGGCGCGGCGATGCCTGAGAGGCGCTCTGGCGCCATGTAGGCCACCGTCCCCATTTCATGGCCGGCGGTGGTCAACGGCGGACTGGCCGGGCGTCCCTGGAGCGTGGCAATGCCAAAATCGATCAGACGCACATAGACCTCGCCGCCTTCCTCTGTGTCCAGCATAATGTTGGTCGGCTTCAGGTCACGGTGAACCACGCCGCGCCGGTGAATGTACGCCACAGCCTGCACCAGCGGCACAAACAACCGGTGCGTCTCCTCCAGCGACAGCGGCCCGCCTGTTTTCAGACGCGTAGCCAGCGTGCCCCCCTCGATGTAGGGTGTGACCAGGTACAGACGGCCCTCAACTTCGCCGAAATCGAAAAGCGGCAGGATGTGTTCATGCTTGAGGTGAGCGCTGACCTCGGCTTCGCGCAGGAAGCGGGCGCGGGCGGTTGTGTCATGCACGAGGTCGGAACGGATAATTTTTATCGCAACGGAACGACTGAAGGCGGTGATCTGGCGGGCCAGGTAGACTTCTCCCATCCCTCCGACATCAATGCGGCGTACCAGCTCGTAGTTGCCAAAGCGCGTGCCCGAAGTTTCTTCCATAGTGAGTCCGTTTTGTTCTCTCATAAACTGCCTTCGCTTTTGTTCGCAGGATTGTCTCTCTCCTCTTATAAAAAACGAAGGCAAGTCTCAAATTGGTCAAATGCGTCTGGCCGTGAAAACACAATAATATAGCTTACACCAATCTGATACAGAGTGGCAGTTGCTCAAATTCAAGGCAAGTATAGCATCTTTTTCTGTTTTTAAGCAAGGGAAAATTTCACAGGAATATGAAATACGGTCCAGAGGCCAGCCAACTATCAGCGCAGGACTCTAGTATTCCTGTGGAGAAAAGAGGTGGATGGCTTCACCAGGGATGGAGAGGGTGACGGACGCGCCGGGAGAAAGCTCAAGCTCACGCCTCTGCCAGCGCGGAATGGGGATGTCCAGGCGTTGCTGGGAGGACAGGCAAACGGTGATAACAAAGACCGCTCCGCGCGCCTGCTCCTGAACCACTGTCGCGGCCACTCTGGCATCGTTCGAGGTGGATAGAGTCGCGGCTGGCGCGTCCTTCGGCGTGGAGAGCAACGAGATTTCGTCAGTGCGCAGGGCGATTTCGACGCGTTGCTCTGCGCGTAGCGCGCGGTCCGGCGGCACCGGTACGCGGAGCAGACAATCAGGAAACTTGATGGTCGCTTGCCAGCCGTCAGCCCCCGCTTCAAGCTCCATTACGGTTCCGCTCCAGCAAACATTCATACCGACGAGATCGGCGATCTGGCGCGTGCGTGGCGCGCGGAAAACCTGCTCTGGCGTACCACTCTGGAGCACCCGACCGTCGATAATCACAACCACGTGCTCGGCGAGCGCCTGGACATCCAGGGCATCGTGCGTG
>DASZXF010000529.1:0-13122 GCA_035546055.1 Ktedonobacteraceae bacterium | reverse complement strand
CGGGTTCAACCATTAAACCAATCGTCTACGCTACCGCCTTCCAGATGGGCTGGTACCCTGGCATCAGGATTATTGACGGCAAAACCATCTTCCCGAAAGGCAATGGCCAGACATATATCCCTTCGGACTATCAAAATTCATATCACCCCGACATCTGGCAGGACGTGCGCATCTCCCTGCAAAACTCGTTCAATATCCCAGCAGTCAAGGCGTTGATGTATGCTGGCATCGACAATGTAGTCAATACCGCCAGGCGCATGGGCATCACCGCCATTGATCGCGATCTGGCCGTCAACTTCCCAGGCAATTCGCTGGAACAGGCCTTCTTCCCCTCGCTGGCTCTGGGTACCGCTGGTATCCCACCGTTGCAAATGGTAGATGCCTACCAGACCTTTGCCGACAACGGCATACACATTCCATACCACAATGTCCTGGATATCTGGGATAACTTTGGCCATAACCTGTATCACTACGATCCGGCCCATCCCGATGCCAGTCGGGTGCTGAGTCCACAGATCAGCTTTCTGATTAACAATATGCTGACCGACAACGCTGCCCGGCATTATGAATTTAGCGGCATTGACACCCTGACTATGGCGGACTGGAACGGCCAGGAGGTTGGCGCCAAAACTGGTACGACCGACGATTTTAAAGATAACTGGACGATTGGCTACACCACCAATGTAGTAGTCGGCGTCTGGTCCGGCAACGCCAACGGCGATCCGATGCAAAACGTCATCGGTGTCACAGGCGCGGGTAATATCTGGCACGACATTATTGAATATGCCAGCGGACGCACCATGCTAGGAATGCATACTGACCTGAATCTTCCACCAGGCACCTTCCCTACACCGAGCGGCGTGCTGCAATGGCCAGTCAACACCGCCAACGGTCTGCAAGGCACCGGCACTATGGACTGGATGATCGACGGTGAGCAACCTCAGCAGACTGGTCTGCCCGATTGCACAACCACCAACAACAATGGCAATAACAACGCCATTGACACCACTGATCGCAGGGGCAAGGGTAAAGGCGACCCGACCACCACCGGCGGCGACCCGCTGTCTTGTGCCCCCACGAACAATAATGGCAACAACAACGGCGGAAATGGCAATGACGACATTTTCGGCGACTCCCTGTATGGAGGTGATCCTGACGCAGGCTGGTGACGCTTCACCTCAGTTCTAGAGAAGGAACGAACGGCCAGGGACAGCGGGTATCTTCGCTGTCCCTGGCCGTTCGTTCCTTCTCTCTACAATCAGCAGCACGTATTTTGCCCCGATTTTCCCGCCTGACAGTCTTGACAGACTCCACCTTTGAGTGCTATTCTGTATTTGCAGTCGCGACATGAGACTGCTAGCAATCTCAATTGACAAGTAAAGTATCATATCATACACATCAACATTCCGGCGTCATGGAATGTTGAGAAGGGTCGAGAAGCACGAGATGATTCCACTGAGTCCGCGCAAGCAGGAAATCCTGAGAGCGCTGGTCGAAGAGTACATTCATGGTGCCACTCCTGTGGCATCTGAAACGCTGGTGCGCAAATACGGGATGAACTTCAGTTCAGCCACCGTGCGTCACGAGCTGGCGGGGCTGGAAGAAGCCAATCTAATCTATCAGCCGCACACATCAGCGGGGCGCGTGCCGACAGATCTGGGCTATCGTTACTTCGTCGAGCATCTGATGCTGGAATCGGCACTCTCACTGGATGAGCAGCGCCTGATCCGCCACCAGTTTTATCAGGTGCAGGATCAGCTGGACCAGTGGGTTCGCCTGACTGCCTCGGTAATGGCCCGTTTGCTGCACAGCGCGGCGGTGATGACGCCGCCACGATCCAACGAAGGCCGTTTGAAACACTTTGAGGTGCTCTCGATTACTGATCTCGCGGCGCATCTGGTGCTGGTGCTGACAGATGGTACGGTGAAACAGCAGCGTTTGCTCCTGGATACACCTATCGACCAGGCCGAATTTAGCAATTCGGCGCTGCATCTGAACCAGATGTTTGAAAACAAAAATGCCAGCGAGGTGCTGGAGATCCAGAGCAAGGAAGATCTCTCAATTACCGAGCGGCTCCTGGCGACGACGATCACCCGCATCCTGGAACAGCATGGCGACCCTATCGGCGATATCTTTTATCGCGAGGGTGTGGTCAATATTCTGGATCAGCCAGAGTTTACCAGCATGGGACAGGAACAGGAGCGTAGCGAGCGGGTACGTAAAGTTATGTCAGTGCTGGAGCAACATCGCTTCCTGCCGGCGCTGACCTCTCATCTACGCGATATTGATGGGGTGCAGGTGATAATTGGGGGAGAGAACGAGTGGGATGAGATGAAAGATGTCAGCCTGGTGGTAGCGCGCTATGGCCAGGAAGGCAAAGTCGGCGGCCTGCTGGGCGTGATCGGCCCGACACGCATGCAATATGGGCGGGCGATTGCGGTGGTGCGGTACATGACGCGAGTCATGAATGAACTTCTGGCCGAAATGTACGGCTATGGTGATGTATAAGAATTCTCTTTAGGAGGCAATAGTGGGCAAAGTTATTGGTATCGACCTGGGAACAACCAATTCCTGCGTTGCAGTTATGGAGGGCGGCGAGCCGGTCGTCATTTCCAATGCCGAGGGATCACGTACAACTCCTTCCATTGTGTCCGTCCTTAAAAACGGCGAACGCCTGGTGGGAGAACTGGCCAAACGTCAGGCTGTGACGAACCCTGAGAATACCATCTATTCTATCAAGCGTTTCATGGGGCGCAAATACGACGATCCCGAAGTTGACCGCGACAAGCGCCTGGTGCCCTATAAAGTGGTGCGCGCCAGCAACGGAGATGCCTGGGTCGAGATGCAGGGAAAACAGTACAGCCCACCTGAAATTTCGGCTATGATCCTGCAAAAGCTGAAAGCGGACGCGGAAGCCTACCTGGGCGAGGAGGTCAAACAGGCGGTAATTACGGTTCCGGCCTACTTTAACGATGCTCAGCGCCAGGCGACCAAGGACGCGGGGCGCATCGCGGGCCTGGAAGTGCTGCGTATTATCAACGAACCTACGGCGGCTTCGCTGGCCTATGGCCTGGACAAGAAGAAGGACGAGCTGATCGCGGTCTACGACCTGGGCGGCGGTACGTTCGACATTTCGATCCTGGAACTGGGCGATGGCGTCTTTGAGGTAAAAAGCACCAACGGCGATACGCACCTGGGCGGTGATGACTTCGACCAGCGCATTATCAACTGGCTGGCTGATGAGTTCCGCCGCGAAAATGGCATCGATCTGCGCCAGGATCGCACAGCGCTTCAGCGTTTGAAAGAGGCCGCCGAGAAGGCGAAAAAAGAGCTGTCCTCGTCGCAGACCACCGAGGTCAACCTGCCCTTTATCACGGCTGATGCCAGCGGTCCCAAACACCTGAACATTACCCTGACCCGCTCGAAACTGGAGCAACTGGTCGAGGAGCTGATCGAGAAGTCGCGTCTGCCCGTGACCAAGGCTCTGTCCGATGCCGATATTCGCGCCAGCGGTGTCAACGAGGTGGTGCTGGTCGGTGGTCAGACCCGTATGCCGGCGGTGCAGACGATGGTTAAACGCATTTTCGACCGCGAACCCAACCGTGGTGTGAACCCGGACGAGGTGGTGGCCATCGGCGCGGCCATCCAGGCGGGCGTGCTGACCGGCGATGTGAAAGATGTACTGCTGCTCGATGTCACGCCGCTCTCGCTGGGTATCGAGACGCTGGGCGGAGTCTTCACACGCCTGATCGAGCGCAACACCACGATCCCGACGCAGAAAAGCCAGGTCTTCTCAACGGCCAGCGACAGTCAGCCGAGCGTAGAGATCAATGTGCTGCAGGGTGAGCGCGAATTCGCCAAGGACAATCGCCCGCTGGCGAACTTCATCCTGGACGGTATTCCACCCGCCCCGCGTGGTATCCCGCAGATCGAAGTGACCTTCGACATCGACGCCAATGGTATCGTCAATGTCTCGGCGCGCGATAAGGGCACCGGGCGCCAGCAAAAGATCACCATCCAGCCCTCCAGCGGCCTCTCGAAAGACGAGATCGACCGCATGGTTCACGCAGCTGAGGAACACGCTGCCGAGGACCGCAGGCGCAAAGAGGAGATCGAGGAGCGCAACCAGGCCGATAGCGCGGCTTACCGGGCGGAAAAGAGCATCAACGAACTGTCCGATAAACTGAGCGGTGAGCAAAAGAGCGAGCTGGAAGGCAAAGTTGCTGACATTCGCGCGGCGCTGGCCACCGATGACATCGAGCGCATCAAAAGCGCCCGCGAGTCTCTGGAGCAGAGCTTCCATCGCATCACCACTGAAATCTACCAGAGCGCTGGCGCTGCCGGCGGTGACTATGGCGCGCCGGGCCAGGAGAGCACCGGCTCTGGCCCTTCCGATGACACCATCGAAGGCGAATACAAGGAAATGTAAGTATCAAGTGCAGGGGCAGGTCATCTGCCCCTGCACTTGATACTTGCGCGAGCCAGGGCAGCCCTCCCTTGTGGGCTACCATCTTGCGTAAATCTGACCAAAATTGTACTATCTACGCATACCACCATAGATCAGTTTTGACCCTCTGGCGAAAATAATCGCCATTTACAGATACTGTTAAGAAAAGGGGCCAGAGCGGTCCCAGTATGCTGGACACGTATTGTTCAATCGCAACATGGAGAGGCGGACGCAGTTCTGCCGGGGCAATGCCCTGTCTTTCCTTTAGCACGACGAAGGACCATTGAATGGCCACGAATAAGCGAGATTATTATGAGGTATTAGGGGTGTCGCGCAGCGCGACCGATGACGAAATAAAAAAAGCCTTTCGCCGTCTGGCCAAGCAGTATCATCCCGATGCCAATAAAGAGCAGGGAGCGGAAGCCCGCTTTATCGAAATTAACGAAGCCTACGAGGTCTTGAGCGATGCGCAGAAACGAGATGCGTATAACCGCTTTGGACACGCAGGTGTCTCGAATGGTGCGGGCGCGGGCGGCTTTAGCAGCGATTTCGCCGGCTTTGGTTCGATCAACGACCTGTTCGAGACGTTCTTCGCGAGCGCCTCGGCCTCTCAGCGGCGCACAGGGTCGCAGCGCGGCGCGGATCTGCGCTACGATCTGACCATTACGTTCGAGGAAGCCGTTTTCGGCTGCCAGAAGGATATCGAGATTCCGCGCTGGGAAAATTGTTCAACCTGTTCAGGCAGTGGCGCGGCTCCCGGTACGTCAACCGCCCGCTGTTCGGCCTGTCAGGGCACAGGTGAGATCAGGCGCGTGCAACAGTCCATTTTTGGCCAGTTTGTCAATGTGACGATGTGCGAACGCTGTCGCGGCGAGGGCCGGGTCATTACGACCCCCTGTGAGAAGTGCCGTGGTCAGGGCCGGGTGCGCAACAATCGGCGCGTGAAAGTTAACATTCCGGCTGGTGTGGACGATGGCATTAATGTGCGCGTGACTGGCGAAGGCGAGGTCAGTTCGCGCGGCGGTACTCCAGGCAATCTGTATGTGATCCTGAGCGTCAAATCCCATCCGTTCTTTAAACGCAATGGCAATGATATCATTTATGAGTTGCCGATCAGCTTTACTCAGGCCGCGCTGGGAGCCGAAGTAGAGGTTCCCACAGTCGATAACAAGACGACCATGCTCAAGGTTCCGCCCGGCACGCAGAGCGGACGCACTTTCCGGCTGAAAAATATGGGCGTGCCGGTGGTCCACAGTACAGCCCGTGGCGATCAGCACGTGACGGTCAAGGTGGTCACTCCTACGAACCTCAGCCCGGAGGAAAAGCGTCTGTTTGAGGAACTGGACCGCCTGGAAAAAGAGCGCAGCGAGCAGAACGATAAAAACATTTTCCGTAACATCTTCGAGAAGACACGCGATGTCTTCCAATAAAAACCAGCAAATAAAAAGCCCTGCGATCTCGCACGGAGGATCGCAGGGCTTTTTATTTGCTGCTTGTCAGTGAGCCTCGCTGGCGGTTTCCTCGGCCTCGACCAGACCGTTGACGTAGGGCCGGAGCATGGCTTCAATTCCCACACCGAAGTCTGCCATGATGGGCAGGTGATCGCTGGCATCTTTCCCGCAGACCTCGCCGTTGCCATCGACGACCTTGCAGGCGCGCAAACGCGTGGCCAGCAGCGGATTGGCGAAGAGGTAATCGATGCGCCCGGCTGGATTGGCCGCCGGGCAGGTAAAGCCCCAGGCACGCGGATTTTGATAGCGAAAACAATCGACGTAGCCGGCGGCTTTAATCAGGGCAATGCTGGTACGCGGAGCATAGAGCATGGCCGCTTCATCGCATAAGGCGCTCAGCACGCGACTGCGCGGGATCAGGCGCAACAGCGGGGTGACGAAGCGCAGAGGCGGCGGAACGATATAGTTCAGCGAGGGATTGCCGTGATGCACCAGATCCTGTTTGCGGTGTTTATAGCGGCGATCCACGTCCGTCAGATAGCCGACCAGTTTGCTCGCCTGGAGGCGGTCGCCGGGTGCCAGGGCGTTGAAATCGCCCATCAGGACGTGTGGCTCGTGATTGGCACGTAGAACATCCAGAATGGCCCGGACTTCTTTGCGCCGGGGAGCATCGCCGCCGCGCCCCTGCCAGAACGAGGCGACCAGGTGATTGACAAACACGGTGAGCTTTTCTCCGCTCGCCTCTTCCAGCCCCACTTCCAGCAGCGGCCTGCTGATGATGCCGCCCGCCGAGTGAACTGCGCTTCTGACAATCGGCAGACGACTCAGGAGCGCAATTGAGCTGCCTGCGGGAGAAGCGTTGGTACGATAATCCATCTCCAGGCGCCTGGCCAGTTCTTTCACTACGCCCAGGTTTGAGGCTTCCACCAGGCCCACCACATCGGGATCAGCCGTTCTGATCATACGTTCAATGAAATCTATACGTCTGGCGCCACCGGCCAGAATATTATAGGAAAGAATGCGCGTCATACTTGTAACACAACCTTTACGCTAGAGAAAACGATAGCATTGCTCTGCACACATCCAACCGGGGCCATTCAGATGGAATGAAAGGGCTTCTCTCTTCACTATACTAGACGAAACAAATTGCTGAGAGGACACAAACGGGAAAAAGCAAAGGACAGGCCGCAGCGCGAGAAGATCTCTCTCAGCGTGCGGCCTGTCCGGGCGGCTGAACCTCAACCGGCAGCTAGTAATTCCAGGTGACGCGCTCCAGCAGATAGCGCTTGACCTCATCAAGCGGCAAACGAATCTGCGTCATATGATCGCGTTCGCGAATGGTCACGGTCTGGTCGTCCAGGGTCTGGAAATCGACGGTAACACAGAAGGGCGTGCCGATTTCATCCTGGCGGCGATAGCGGCGCCCGATGTTGGCGATATCATCGTATTGCGCCACCATGACGCGCTGCAACTGCTTGTAGAGCGTCTTCGCGGTTTCAACCAGTTCCGGTTTATTCTTCTGCAACGGCAGCACCGCGACCTTGACCGGCGCGATCAGCGGATTGAGACGCAGAACAGTGCGCGGCTCTTTGCCGTTCGGATCAGGCTCCTCTTCGTAAGCGTCGAGCAAGAGATTGAGGAAGGTACGATCCACGCCGCCGGAGGTTTCGACGATCCAGGGAATATAGCGCTCTTTGGTCTCCGGGTCGGTGTAGCCGAGATCCTGGCCGCTGTACTGGCTATGGCGCGACAGATCCCAATCCTGGCGCCAGTGGATGCCTTCCCACTCCTGCCAGCCCAGAATGGTCTGATACTCCACGTCAAAAGCCTGTTTGGCATAGTGGGCCAGTTCATCGGGACCATGAGCGCGCAGGCGCAGGCGATCTTTATGATTGATCAGCCCTTTGTACCACTCGAAACGCTGCTCTTTCCAGTGCTCGAACCACTGAGACATCTGGCTGGGGTGGACAAAGAACTGCAAATCCCACTGTTCAAACTCGCGCTGGCGGAAGAGGAAGTTCCCCGGCGTGACTTCGTTGCGGAAGGCCTTACCGATCTGGCAAATGCCAAAAGGCACCTGCATCCTGGAAGACTTGAGCACGTTGTCATAGTCCAGGTAAATGTTCTGACAGGCCTCACCGCGCAGGTAGGTCTTCATCTTATCGCCTTCGACCACGCCAATATAGGTTTCCATCATCAGATTAAAGCGGCGCGGCTCGGTCAGTTCGCCCCCGCATTCCGGGCACTTATTCTGCTCGCGATTCTCCTCGGGCAGATGATCCAGGCGGAAACGGCGCTTGCACTTTTTGCAGTCAACCAGTTGATCGACAAAATTCTCAACATGGCCGCTGGCCTCCCAGACGCGTGGATGAGTGATAATGTTGCCTTCGATACCAACCACGTTATCGTTGGTCTGCACCATCGACCACCACCAGAAGCGGCGAATGTTATTGCGCAGTTCCACGCCCAGCGGCCCAAAATCGTAAATGCCGGAAACGCCGCCGTAGATCTCCGAGTTGGGATAGACAAAACCGCGACGTTTGCAAAGCGAGACAATTTTCTCAATCGGTACCAGCGGCGTATCCTGCACCGCCACTTCTGTTTGCTCTGTCTGTGTCATAGGTGAGATTTCCTCCCTCTCAAAAAAATTCCCCAGGCGTTCTCAATAACGCCCAGGGACGAATACATACCGCTGTAGGCCTGGGGCAGCTACATTCAAGGTATGATGCGCGGTTCCACCCTGCTTCTTCACGCAACGACACCATTACATGCCATGAGTTTTCGTGAAGCCACTCATTCTGGCCAGCTCCGAAGCGCCCTTCACCTTTGATGGATTGCCGATCTTCCACCCTCTATCGGCTCGCTGTTATCCCTGACAGGCTACTCCTCTTCATCAACGCCGGAAGGATTTATTTACTTGTTCGCACGTAGTATAGCGAAGTCGGGGCAGAGATGCAAGGGGTACTATGCGCTCTCAAGATGAGTCACATCCGGCGTGGTTGACGCGTGTTCCAGGGATGATTCTGGAAGCCAGCAAAAAACGCTATAGCATCTAGATGTGAGCCAGGCACTCGCGGATCTGCTCTACATGGTCATACAGGTGCCTGGTGATAAACTCTTCAATGAAATAGGCCAGCGATTGCTCGCCGCGCCGGGAATGATGGCCGGTCAGGGCCAGATCGCTATCCGTAAGCTGACTTAAAACCTCGTCCAGGCGGGCATAGCTTCCTGGAAGGGCCGCGCGTGCCTGCGCCAGGCTATCATGGCCATGCTCGCGCAGAGCCGCCAGCCTGCCCTCATGCTCATGCGTGCGCCCGAAAGGCTGGCCGGGATGCGCGACAAGCCCGGCAACCTCATTGGCCCAGTACGGCATAAATTCGACAATATGGGCAAGGCTCTCCATAACCGTCCACTCGTTCTCTGTGGGTGTCTGATACAGTTTTTCGGCATAAAGCGCGCCGATTGGACCCGCCAGCAGAGCATTGAGTTCGTCATAGGACTGTTTGACACGCTGGCGAATGGCCGCGACCTGTGAATTGGCTGTAGACATATGCTTGAGTTGTCCCTTTACTGCATGTCTTTTTCTTTCTATTATAGTCTGAGAGCCTTGCGATTTGCGACCCTTTCCCTGCTCTCACCTATCGAACCTCTTCCGTTTTCGCCATGCAGCGAAGACAGGACAGCGAGTTAGTTAAAGGAACAAACCATGCAAGCACCGACCTTTGAGGATATTCTCCTGGCCCGGAAACGCATCAAGCCCTACCTGGCGCGCACTCCTTTCCATACCTATGCGGCGCTCAATGAACTCACAGGCGCCACCACCTTCATTAAGCACGAAAACTATCAGCCAGTTGGAGCTTTCAAAGTGCGCGGTGGCGTCAATCTGGTCTCCCAGATGAGCGCTGACGAACGCGCCCGGGGCGTTATCGCGGCCTCCACCGGCAACCACGGACAATCAGTCGCTTACGCGGCCAGACTCTTCGGCGTCAAAGCGCTGATTATCGTACCTGAAGGGGCCAATCCCGGCAAGGTCGCGGCCATGCGCGGCATGGGAGCCGAGGTTGTTCACCACGGGGCAAACTTTGACGAGGCGCGTCTGCACTGTGAAAAACTGGCCAGGGAACACGGCTACCGCTACATTCATTCGGGCGATGAGCCGCTCCTGATCGCCGGTGTGGGCACCTATGCCCTGGAAATGCTGGAAGACGTGCCCGAGCTTCAGACCATCTTTGTACCCATTGGCGGCGGCAGCGGAGCCGCTGGCGTATGCCTGGCCGCGAAAACGCTCAAGCCCTCGCTGCGCGTTGTGGGCGTTCAGGCCGCCGCCTCGCCAGCCGCCTACGAGTCCTGGCACCAGCGCCGCCTGGTAACGGCTCCGAATCACACCTCCGCCGAAGGACTGGCCACCGGCAGCGCCTTCGCCTTGCCGCAAAGTATACTCTGGGAAAACCTGGATGAATTCCTGCTGGTCAGCGAAGAAGAGATCGCACAGGCTATGCTCTGGATGCTGGAACGTGCCCATTCGCTGGCGGAAGGCGCGGGCGCCGCCGCGCTGGCCGCCGCGTATCAAAGGCGTGAGCAGATTCAGGGCCAGACTATCGGCGTGGTCTGCTCAGGCGGCAACGCCTCGCTCGCCAGTCTGCGCAAAGTTCTCGCTCTGTGATCCTTTCATAGACACAACTTCTCATTCATGTTACAATAGAGGCCACAGGAATGAGATTATTGTTGCGTTTATATTCAATTCATTAGAGAAAGACCAATGGACGAGCAGGTGGGGGCTAAACCAGAAGGAGCAGCCCAGGAAATCGAGGCAGATCTTTCCGCCTTTGCGGCACGTTATCCCTTTCCCATAGACGCCTTTCAACTGGAGGCCATGCAGCATCTCGCGCATGGCCGTTCAGTTCTGGTGACTGCTCCCACCGGTACGGGCAAAACCCTGGTGGCGGAATACGCCATCTGGCGCGCCCGCCAGCATAATCAGCGCGTCATTTACACCACCCCGCTCAAAGCGCTCTCCAACCAGAAATATCGCGACCTCTGCAATCTCTACGGCAGCGAAGCAGTCGGCCTGGTGACAGGCGATATTGTGGAGCACAGCAAAGCCTCCATCGTCATCATGACCACCGAGGTCTACCGCAACATGCTGCTGGAAGAAGGCGCCGAGCGCTTTACCGGCGGCGAGCGCACCACGCCCGTCTCGCTGGCTGATGTCGGATACATTGTCTTTGATGAATTACACTACCTGAGCGATGCCGGACGCGGACCCGTCTGGGAAGAGGCCATCATCTGCTCGCCGCCTACGGTGCAACTGGTGGGCCTATCGGCCACGGCCAGCAATGCCGAAGACCTGGCCGAATGGATCAGCCGCGTGCATCGCCCGGTTTCGCTGGTCGTCCACACCGAGCGAGCCGTACCCCTGGAACATTTCTATTTTCTGGATAACAAGCTGCACATGGTCATGGACGCCAACGGGCAGCGCATCGAACGCTTCCCCAATATTGGCGGTGAAACTCGCCTGGCTATGTCTCAGGGCCGCAACCGGCGCTATCGTTTTGGCGAAGAAGAGGAAACGCAGGAAAACGCGATAGCGCAGGGAGAGAACGGCACAGACCAGGAAGCGACCAGTGAAAAAAAGCCAGCGCACCCAAAACCGCATAAAACCGCCGAACCCGGCGACATTCTCAGCGCGCTACGCGAGGCCAATCTACTGCCCACGCTCTACTTCTTGCCCGGACGCAAAGTCGTAGAAGAAGCGGCGCTGAGCGCCGCGCGCCATCTTTTCACCACCCCGGAAGAGGCCGAATTACTGCGCCAGGAGGTCAGCGAATGGCTGGAACACCTGCCGCCAGAGGACCGCAATCTGCAACAGGTACACGCGCTGACCGATCTGCTGCCGCGCGGCCTGGGCTTCCATCATGCCGGACTGCTGCCCGCGCTGAAAGTGCTGGTTGAAACGCTGTTCGCGCGCGGTCATCTGCGCGCCGTTTTCGCCACCGACACCCTGGCCCTGGGCATCAACATGCCCGCGCGCTCGGTGGTTGTCGGCAGCCTGAGCAAGTTCGACGGCCAGGAAATGCGCCTGCTCACGCCCAACGAATACAGCCAGTTGACCGGAAGAGCCGGACGCCGGGGCATGGATATTCACGGCTCCGCGATCATCCCCTATTCGCCCTGGGAACCGTTCGAGCCAGCCTTCGCGCGTATCACCGACGAATTGCACCCGGTCATCAGTTCATTCGCCATCCGCTATAACTCGGTGCTCAACCTCTGGCGCCCCGGCGACACCCGGCATTTGCGCCGCATCTGCGCCTCCAGTTTGCGCGAGTACCAGCGTTACATCCTCTGGGAGCAGCGCGAAATGCAGCGCCTGCAAAAACTGGAGGGCCGCCAGCAAAAGGCCAGGAAGTCCGGGAAAAAGAAAGGTCTGGGTTCCCAGGGAGCCGCCGCAGCCCTGGAAAAGCGGCGTCAGAAGATCGGCGCCTATCCGCTCAGTCGCGCTGGAGCCGCCGAACTCGACGGCACAATCTACGCCCTGCGTGCGCTCAACTACATCAATCCCCAGGATCAACTGACCCTGGCCGGCCAGCTTCTGCGCAGCATCTTCCATCCCTCTGGCATCCTGCTGGTCGATATGGTGCTGATGGGCGTCCTGGACGACCTCAACGCGGCGGAACTGGCCGAGGTCTGTAGCTGGTTTACCTATGACAATGATCGCCGCCTGAACAACCGCAACGTCCTCAACAACAAGCTTGTGCAGGTCAGGCGCGACCTCTGGAGCATCGTGCAGAGCGTCCACCGCGTCGAAGAACAGGCCCAACTGCCACTTTCGCCGACCATCGTACCTGAATTTCACGGCATCGCCCTCGCCTGGGCGCGCGGCATGTCGCTCAGCGGCCTGCTGCGGCGCATCGACATGGCCGAAGGCGACCTGCTCATGCTGCTCAACCAGACCATCGACCTCCTGCAACAACTGCAAACCGCCGTCGGTCATGCCCTCGATCTGCATAGTATCTGGGAACCGGAGTTGCCAGCAGATAGTCAGCCCGATCAGCGCAGTCATACCGCCCGCCAGCGCGCCGAACAGCACGCCGAGCGTCTCAAAATCTACCGCACGCGCCTGGAGCATCTGCGCCCCCTCTTCGCCCAGGCCGGCCTGGCCCTCAAACGCGGCATCATCCTGCAAAGCCGCACCGTCCCCTCCATGATAGCCCGCGTCGAAGAAGA
>DASZXF010000528.1:0-3625 GCA_035546055.1 Ktedonobacteraceae bacterium | reverse complement strand
GAGATGGCCTGGGGTGACGCGGCCCTCTCAACCGCCATTCCGGGTCCAGGTCTGGCCGGACCGCCGATTCTGTCGCAGGGCACGCCGGAACAGCAGGCGCGCTTCCTGGGACAGTACATGGACGGCGAGTTGCGCTGGGGCGCGCTGGCCCTGACCGAGCCGGGCATCGGCTCCGACGTGGCCGGCATGTCCACCACGGCGGTACTCGATGGCGATGAGTGGGTGCTCAATGGCCACAAACACTACATCACCAACGGCGCTCGCGCCGATCTGGTGGTGACGTTTGCTACGATTGACAAAAGCCTGGGACGCGAGGGCATTCGTCCCTTCGTGGTCCCAGGGGCACACCCGGCCTGATCGTCGGACGTATCGAGGAGAAAATGGGCCTGCGCGCCTCGCAGACGGCTGAGCTGATCTACGAGAACTGCCGCATCCCCAAAGATAACCTGCTCAGTGGACGCGAAAGCAGCAAGAAAGCAGGCTTTAAAGCCGCCATGGGCACGCTCGACGCTACCCGGCCCATGGTCGGCTCGCTGGCCGTAGGAATTGCCCGCGCGGCCCACGAAGCAACCTGCGCATGGCTCAGAGAGGAACTGCCCGCCGGCTTTCCCGCCCACAAGCGGCGCGACATGGAAGAGACGCTGCGCGAACTGGGACAGGAACTGGAAATGGCGCGCTTCCTGGTCTGGCGAGCCGCCTGGATGGCCGACAAGCGCATTCCCAACTCTAAAGAAGCCTCGATGAGCAAAGCCTACGCCGGAGCGCTGGTCATGAAGATCACCGCCACGGCGGTTCAGTTCACCGCGCCCGGCGAAAACACGGAGCGCAAACAGTTGATCGCCAAGTGGTTCCGTGATGCCAAAGTCTTCGATATCTTCGAGGGTACCGCGCAGATCCAACGCCTGGTGATCGCGCGCCGCCTCTTCCCCGGCCTCGACATCCCGTAGCAACACGACCATGATTTGAAAAAGGGAACTGGCGCATAACCAGTTCCCTTTTTCAAATATCAATTCTGCTGCTCATCGGAGACCGTCAGTCCGTCTTCCTCCGCCAGCTCATCGTCGTCATCATCGTTAGCAAATTGCTGCAATTGCAAATTCCGATTGTCGCGCCTGGTGGGGCGGCGTCCCATCAGGGTCTCGCGCCGGGAGCGATCATGTTTCGCGTCACGCTTATCGCGCAGTTTTCCTCGCATAGTCTGCTTTCACCTCCTCTCCTGCTCAATTTGTGATTCCCTGCTTGCCAGCAAATAGTACACATCAAGCACCACACCATTGTTTTTTCTCCGAAGCAACAGAGGCATAGGTATACATACTCGCATCTGTTGTGCAGTTCGCTGCTGCATTGTGTCTTGTGGGTGAACAGGTCATATAGAGTTCTCTACAGATGAAACTGAATAGCGTCGCATGGACGCCATGCAGAACGGTATGAGGAAATGCTGAGGAGAAACGCCCTTTTCGGATCGCAGAAGATCCACACATCAACCCCCTTATGCCCTTGTGATGAGCGCCTGCCGACGCTCCCCTGGCCAGACCGAAAAGGAAAAACCTTCGCGAAGAGTATTTGCGCGCGCATTACGCCCGCAAACAGTCGCTGAGGTGAGTTTCTCTCTGCCGGTATTCCTGTCTGCTGATCATAAAACTCACCTCCTTTGCATACAATTTGTGTAACCATATTCGCTACAACTGACGAGTCAAGAACGATAAATCTGAGTAGAAGTGTACAGGCAGAGTGTGAGAATGTCAAGGGTTTTACGCCATATTTTCCCCGGCAGAAATGCCTGATTCCCTCCCCTGTATTGCTCGCCTGGCAAAAGGGTAAAACCTCATCCTTATACCGGACTTGGCGAGGCTGAAAAACGCCAAGCCCTGACTGCTGGACAAGGGCAGATTAAGCGTGTATAGCAGAACGAGCGTGCTGCCTATGCACACCACGATTGCCAGCCCCGGAGACGGTCCCCCGGGACCAGTACGCCCTTTTTAAAGACCCGGATGGCAACGGCTGGGTGCCGCAACAAACGATCCCCGAAGCCTGATTATACGAGCGTGTTGTAACTTACTAACGTAGAAAATGAGAAGGGCCGGTTTTTCTCCGAAACTAATGTTCCGGTCCCCTTCATAGCAGCGGGCCATTATCAGCGTCTGCCAGGACGAGCAGCGCTGATGATGGCCTGCGTTCTTGTTATAACCCTCTAAAAGAGCACGCCAGGGAACATTCTGGCGTGCTCTTTTAGACAGTCTCCGCTGTGCTTCCTCCCGCTGAGTTGCCTAGCTGGCCGAGAGTTCGCCGAGGGTGACATTGAGCGTGAGCTGCTGACCGCCGCGATTGATTTTCAGAGCCACACTATCGCCCGGCTTCTGTTGCAGGAGAGCGGCGCTCAGGTCGCTGGTGCTGTTGATAGTGCGATTGTCAAGCTGCGTGATGACATCGTTCGCTTTCAGACCGGCGCTGGCGGCTGGTCCGCCGGCGGTGGTATCGACGACGAGAACGCCAGAGCTGGCACTGAGATGCCTCTGCTCGGCAAGGGCACTGGTGATAGTGGTGACAGTGATGCCGAGGATGGGACGCCCGGTGTGGGTAACATGCCCATCGGTGATGATCTGCTGCGCGATGAAGCGAATGCGGTTCACCGGGATGGCAAAGCCCAGACCGTTGGCGGGCGTGTTAAATTCGGTATCGACGGCGTTGAGAGTCGGCATACCGATCAGGTTGCCCTGCAAATCGACCAGGGCACCGCCGCTATTGCCGGGATTAATGGGCGCGTCGGTCTGGATGGCATCGGGCAGAGTCGGCCCGTTCTGTCCCTCGGCGACATTGCGGTTGAGAGCGCTGATGATGCCCCTGGTGACGGTTTCGGCGTTACCCAGTGGACTACCGATGGCCAGCACTTCCTGACCTGGCTTGAGTTGTGACGAGTCGCCCATCGTGACAGTGCTCAGGCCGCCAGCCGGAGGTGTGATGGAGATAACGGCCAGGTCATCCACGGAATCGGTACCGACGACTTTGCCGGGCAAGGTCTGGTTGTTGGCGAGCGTAACCTGAATCGAACTGGCGCCTTCTACAACGTGATTGTTCGTGACGATGTAGCCACGCCCGTCAATAATTACGCCGGACCCCAGGGCTTGCTGATTGCCGGTGACAACGGTGATCTGCACAATACCCGGCTGCACCTTGCTGATGACGGCCTCGCGCACCTGATCGGCGTTGGAACCGTTGGGCTGTGGGACCGCGACGGTCGATTTGGAGCCGGGCTGGAAAGCGTTGTTATTGACCGAGGAACTGGCGGCTCCGCTGCGTCCGAACTGCCAGCCAGCGAAGATGCCCGTACCGAAGACCAGGATCAGCACCAGAGACAGGCCAAGCAGGGCACCAGTGCGGATACCCGAACGCCGGGGTTGGGCGCCACCGGCACCTCCGCCTGGATGAATGACCGGGATAGTGGCACTGGAATAGAACGCGGGCGCGCCTGGATGTTGCTGCGGCGGTATGTACCCCTGCTGATTCGGCATAACGCCTGGATGCGGCTGCGTAATGGGCGCGGGTGCGCCGGGCTGCTGGTAATACTCCGGGCGCGGAGGATAGCCCCACGTCGGTCCCGCAGCAGGCTGTCCCGGCTGCGGATGCG
>DASZXF010000527.1:0-2548 GCA_035546055.1 Ktedonobacteraceae bacterium | reverse complement strand
CAGGTCAGCTTGCTTGAGGTCCTGGCACAAACGTTCAGGCGTTGCGCTGGATGAGAGGTCGCGCAACTGAGCCAGAAAATCCTTCAGGAGAGTCTGCCGCTCATCCATAACCTGCAAATAACCAAGCCACTGCTCATTCCGCCGCCGCCATACATCGGGTTCAGGGGCACGCTGTTCGTTTGCCTGGAGAGAGATCGCGCGTTGCAGCAGATGTCGATATCCTGCCAGAACCGCCAGCCCATTGCCCAGTTCATGATGAATCAGTTTCAACAGGGTTGCGTTAATGGGACTCTCACTTCTGCGGGCCGCCAGTTGGTTTTCGCCGATGACCATCATCGCCTCTCCTCTCCATAATTGTTCAGCTTTTTGGGCGCATATCTCTTATCTACACGAGTTACCTGGCAGGCAAGAGGACAACACGCCTCGCGCCGGGTCCGCTCCATCCCTCCATGCAGAGACGCGGCAATTCTCAAAGGAGAAGAAGGCCGATCCTGGCAGAAAAGGACCATGCTCATCGGAAGGTCGGAAACCTGTTTCTTTTCAGCACACATGAACCTTGACAATACAGCGGTAAATATGTATAGTTATATAGACAAGATGATATCGTTATCGTAAAATTTCGGTTAATTTCCGCGTCATGATGAGGAAAAGCTCTGCCCGTGAAAAAGGACGGTCAGAGAAAACCACGGCTTATGCCGGGGGGATAGCAGCCCAATCTCATGCAATGATGCCGCTATTGATTACGTTTCTTTGCGATACGTGAACGTCTTCCACAGAGGGAAGCGATATGCCATTATCGCGCTGGCCCCTTTTCGTCGAGATGATTACCTGTTGAAAAAGCATTCATGGAGGAATGACTGTGAGCAAATTTCGACGCGTTCTTTTCCTGCTTTGCGCGGGCCTGATGGTTCTTGGCGGTATTGGAACTGCCGCTATCCTGATGATCCAGACTCCCCATTCAGCACACGCGGCCACAACGCTGCCTGCCAGCTATTTCGCGCCCTACGCCGAAACCGGGGTGGGGGCATCGCTGCAGTCGGTGACGCAGAGCACCGGGCAGAAATACTATACGCTGGCCTTTATTACCGCCAGCGGTTGTAGCCCGGTCTGGGATGGCTATGTGCCGATCAATAACACGGGAGCGGATCTGCCGACGTTGAACAGCGATATCAGTTACATTCGCAGCCAGGGAGGCGATGTGATTATCTCTTTTGGGGGGGCTGCGGGCCAGGAACTGGCTCAGACCTGTAGCAGCGCCAGCAGTTTACAGGCGCAGTACCAGGCCGTGATCAATCAGTACAGCGCCTCGCACCTGGATTTTGATATTGAGGGTGGAGAAGAAGGAGACGCGACAACTTACACCCGGCGCAATACGGCCCTGGCGGCTTTGCAGCGAGCCAATCCCGGCCTGACCATTTCTTTTACCCTGCCTTCGGCCACCACCGGGCTGGAGAGTGGCAGCCTGGGTCTGCTGAGAAACGCGGTGTCTCAGGGGGTCAATTTCAATGTTGTCAATCTGATGACCATGGATTATGGCTCTCCCGATAGTCAGATGGGCCAGGAAGCCATTAACGCGGCCAATGGGCTGCACAATCAGTTGCAGCAGATCTTTCCCTCCAAAACGTCCAGCCAGCTCTGGTCCATGGTGGGCATCACGGCTCTGATCGGTCAGAACGACACCCCCGGAGAGATTTTTTCCTTGAGCAACGGCTCGCAGGTCTTGTCGTTCGCGCAGAGCAATCACATTGGCGAACTCTCCTTCTGGGCAGTTTCGCGGGACAACGGCTCCTGTCCGGGTAATACCAGCGACCAGGATACCTGCGATGGTCTCTCACAGAGCACCTACGCCTTCACCAATCTCTTTAAACCGTTTACCTCCGGCAGCTCCTCTACGCCAACCCCAACGCCGACGCCCGGCAGCGGATATTCATACATCAAGAATCTGCACAGCGGACTGGTCCTGGATGACACCAATGGCGGAACCGCTAACGGTACCCTTGTGCAGCAGTGGGCACAGTCCAGCGGCAATGCCAACCAGGAGTGGAGCCTGGTTCCCGCCGGCAATGGCTACTACTACATCAAGAACCTGCACAGCGGCCTGGTGCTCGACGACACCAATGGCGGAACCGCCAACGGCACGCAGGTTCAGTTATGGACGCAGTATAGCGGCAATGCCAACCAGGAATGGAGCCTGGTTTCCGCCGGCAATGGCTACTACTACATCATCAATCTGCATAGCGGCCTGGCCCTGGACGACACCGACGGCTCGACCTCCAACGGCACCATTATGCAACTGTGGACTCAGGGCAACGGCAATGCCAATCAGGAATGGAGCCTGCTTGCCGCCTGATCGCCAGGGGACCGCAAGCGGGATGTTTCCCGCATAAACGGGTGGGGAAAGCGCGCGGCCTGGCTTTCCTCACCCGTTTTTTCGTGCGGAGAAACGCGGGTCAGCACAATCGCGCTCGCGGGAACTGGCTGGATATGATATGATGGCACAAAGAAAAGGCTCGATCCATTGGTCAGGGCGCGGTTTTCCTGTGGCGTT
>DASZXF010000526.1:0-7315 GCA_035546055.1 Ktedonobacteraceae bacterium | reverse complement strand
AGGCTGCAAGCAGCCTCATCAGGAGTGGTGCGCCAACCAGCGCATGATGTTTCCAATTTTGATATCGTTGGGAAAGTCGTGGGTGACTTCTCAGCGCCTGCGGCGCTTCGCAAGGGTTTGGAGATGGTGGCAGGTTGGGCCGGGCCCAACCTGCCACCATCTCCAAAAGAACCGGGGCGAGTCGCGCAGCGACGAGGAGTCAAAGCACGACGTTCCCAACGGTTTCCAATTTTTTGAGGCGGCACAGACCGCCGGTTGCATCCTTTCCCCTGGAGTGGAGAGGGGAAACACGGCCCTTGCGGCGCTGGAAAAAGTGGGGGTGCTGATACATTCTAAAAGAGGGGAACGGGGCGCAACCAGCGCCTGGGGATGACTCATGTGCCTGGAAGATACCGTGGTTACGATTGACGAATGGATGTTGAAAGAGTAGTATGCTTGAAGGCGATTTCTTCGTTTGCCTATTACGCATCATGCGAACAGGATAGATTAGTATGGCACAGAACAGCGTTTTATTCGCGTTTGCGATCATCAATGCTCTGGTGGTCGCGATTTTCACCGGAACCATCCTGCGTCAGTATATAAGGCGCAGGCGTGAGTCGCAGCTTTACTGGACGCTGGCGCTTCTGATGGCTCTGGTCGCCACGCTGGCTTATATTGTGATGGTGCTCAGTACACCAACCAGCCAGATGGGTATTTTCTCTTTTCGTCTTTACTATACACTGGGAGCTGCTCTCACGCCGGCGTGGCTGGGCCTGGGCAGCCTGGCCCTGGTGGTGGGCAAACGCCTGGTGCGGACCTGCTGTTTTTTGCTCTGCGGAGCCAGCTTGCTGGCGGTGGTGACCATTTCTGAGGCTCCAATCAACCTGGAGGTGCTGAGTAAAGTCGCCGGTACACCTGGCACAGGCGTTCTTGAACCCGGTCCCTGGCTGGTTACGTTGATTATCCTGAATACTCTGGGCGTCGTGCTGCTGGTCGGGGTTGCGATCTATTCGGGCTGGCAGCTTTTACGCCGCCAGGCCAGCGTAGCGGGCTTCCAGCCAGGCAATCTCCTCTGGGCCAATCTGCTGATTCTGGCGGGCTCGCTGTTCAACGGAGTCGCCGGCACGCTCGCCCGCGTTTTCGGTCTGAACAGCAGCTTCTGGTTGATTATGGCCCTGGGTTGGATTATCTTTTACCTGGGCGTGCTGCTGACCAGCAAACGCAGGGTAGCCTCTTCCTCTCCAGCGGCGCCCTCCCTCGCGTCAAAAAAAGCATCCAGCACGATCTAGCCGTAGCACAGGGGCCACACACGGCGCGCAGCTAAAAGGTACAGGCGACTTGCCCAGGGTAGAGAAGAATGCGATAATAGCCCGGATATGAGCAGCCAGAGCCGGCGATAAAGAACGAGCAAAGGCGAAAGATCGGTATTCACGGTAAAAACGCGACGAACAACAGATTTTCTCCTGCTGAGCAGGACTTCGAGGGGAAGGTGCCCCGATCAGGAGGCTCCCGGTCCGGGTCGCTCACAGCAGGGACTACGCCCGACCAATTGAAATGATATAATAAAGTATGTACAGATGGAGAGCAGGAGGCGCATAACGTTGGATGAGCGAGCAGAGTCAATTCAGAAGAGGACGCCCGGGCACACGACAGTGGAAGAGAGCAGAATGACACAGATGCCAGATGAGCGAGCACAACTCCAGGAGCAGGGCCGTGGTTATCTGCGCAGTCGGCACTGGCAGGAAGCCAGGGCTATTTTTACTCGCCTGCTGGAACAGGACGAGGAGGATGCTGACGCGCTGATTGGTCTGGCCCTGGCGCTGGATCAATCCGGCCAGTATGAGCAGATGTATAAACTGGCTCAGCGCGCCTCTCAGCTCAATCCCTCTTCGGCGGAAGCGCTGGCCTGCAAAGCTCGCGCCCTCCAGAAGCTCGAACGCCTCTCCGAAGCCACGATTGCCAATGACCAGGCGCTTCTGCTGGATACGAATCTGGCGCTGGCCTGGTTTAACCGCAGCGGTCAGCAGCTTTTGCAGCAGCGCTATCCCGAAGCTCTGCGCTACGCCGAGCGCGCGATTGAGCTGGACCCCTCGGACCCGCGCAGCTGGACCAATAAGGCGCTGGCCTTTGCCAATCTCAACCGCCCATTTGAGGCGCTGGAAGCGGTCAACCTGGCGCTGCAAAAGGACCAGGATCATCTGCTTGGCTTACAGGTCAAGGGCGAGATTCTGCGCAAATATGGTCGCTTGCAGGAGATTGTCGAGACGATGACGCACGCGCTGGAATTGGACCCCCTCAGCGTGCCTTCGTTGAATCTGATGGCTTACGCGCTGCGCACGCAGGGCGAGTTCGCTCGTCTCTACGATATCACTGCCGCGCTGGTCGATCTGACGCCCGATGATGTCTTTGCCTGGGATTGCCATATGTGCGCGTTGCGGGGGCTGGCTCGCTTTGAGGAGGCCAGCGAGGCCATTGATCGCGTGCTGGCGCTGGACCCGACCAATATCCGCTATATGATGATCCGCGCCGATAATCTCCTGCGCCTGGAGCGCTATCGCGAGGCTGTCCTGGCCGCCGAACGCGCCCTGCACATCGACCCGGATTACGCGCCCGCCCGGCGCGTTCACGAAAAAGCCGCGCGCCTGATGTATCAGAACAAACGCCGCAAGAAATAAGCTGGCTTCGCCGACAAGCAGGAGGAGACGGCGCCACTGGCATCGTCTCCTCCTGCTCGCTACATCTCCACTAACTCTTCGATCTTCTGCAATACCTCATCCCGGCGACTGAGCAGGGGATCGCGCAGGCGCTCGGCGACGAGGATGCGAATGCGCCGCTGATGCTGTTCGTAGCGGGCCAGGTCGTCGGATTGCAGGCCGGTGGCGTCAACCCAGTGGACCAGTTCACCCATGCCTACCGGTGGATGCTCAAATGTCACCCAGACATCCATTTCCCATTTCTCCGGCCTGGGAATGTCCAGCAGCACTTCGTAATCGGCGATTTCACAGCCGGAGAGCGCGGCCAGTTCACCGGCCAGCGCGATTTCCACCTGTCTGCGCCGCCGCGAGTCCCAGAAAAGAGCATCCAGGCGATTGTAGAGGCGCCCGGCCAGACGACTGATCTCCAACAATCCTTTGTAGGGCCGCCGCAGGCGCAGAGCTTCGGTCAGGGCGCGCGTGCTGGCGGGCATCTCCGGGCCGGCCAGCAGCGTCAGCAGCGCGGCGTCGTCCAGCCCCATCAGCCGCTCCACGTTCAGCACATCCGCCACCAGCGCCTCGTGAACGGCGCGCAGGAGCATCATCTGATGCGCCCGGCAGGTATGGTGCCAGTAAATGTTATCAAACATCTCCTGGCGCGCGTGCAGCAGCGAGTGCAGCGGACTGATCCCCTTGTGGGTGACGACGATGCGTCTCTGCCCATTTACCATGCCTACTCTCAACGCGGCCTGCAGCCGGGGCATATCAACCCCGCCGTAGGGCACATTGCAGGCCCGCGCGTCACGTGGCAGATAGTCCAGCTTGTCAACATCCAGCGCTCCGCTCAGCAGACTGCTCAATAATTCATCGTCGGGATGCAGCGCCCGGTGCTTGGGCGGGTCGATCAGATCCGCCACTCGTTCGGGCACGAGCTGATAATCACGTTCCAGAATGGTCGCGATCTCGCTTTTTTCGATGATCGCGCGCCCGACCTTTTCGTGCAGAATAATCGGCGTGCCCAGTTCTTCAATCGTATGTGAAAATGGATAGTGCCCGATATCGTGCAGCAGCGTGGCGACCAGCAGCGCGCGAATACTTTCAGAGGCAATCCCATCCAGTCCACCCGCGCTTCCACGCTGCAACAGCGCGCGCAACGCACGCAGCATCAGATAGTAGGCGCCCAGACTGTGCTCATAACGTGTATGCGTGGCTCCGGGCCAGACGCGATAGACAAAACCGAGTTGCTTGACCTGCTGCAAACGCAAAAAAGGCGCACTGCCAATCACCTTCAGTTCGCGCGGCCCCAGGGGAATCAAATCATAGAGGCTATCGCGCACCGTACTGACCGCCTGTTCATCCGGCAACAGCGGCAAACCCGTCTCGTCTCGCCACTGGCGCCAGCTCCCGGCCTGTACCAGGTCGGCTGGCCTCTCTGCCGTGTGTTTGCGCTCCCCACCCGTCTTTTTTTCTCGTGTACTCATCTCACTACCATAGAGGCTTCCACGCAGTCGCCTGCGCTGACCGCGTTGAAATTGCAAGTTACTGATGTTAAAAATGGGAGATAACCCTGACAAAGCTGGTGAAAGCGTCTGCCTCGATCCACAAGCGCGGAGATGTCATCTCTTGCGAAGCGTGTTCCAGGTCATTGTACCACATTTCTCGCTGGGTTTTCTTTGCGTCCTGGCGTATAATGATATATCTCGGCAATTACGCGCCGGGCATAACGGCTTTGTAGACCAGGATAGGCAATTCGTCCGCATACATGTTCCACGCTTTATGTATGGAGCGTCAGAGAAGAACTGGTGCCTCCTCAAAAGCTCCTGTAGAGAGGTTTTATGGAAGACGTTTCTCAGACTATTCAACTTATCGCCATTGATATCGATGGAACCTTGCTCACACCGACAGGCCAGATTACACCGCGCACGCGCGCAGCCATTCGGGCGGCCAGACACGCGGGCGTGATTGTCACCCTGGCAACCGCTCGCCGCTATATAGGCGCGCTGGCTGTGGCCAGCGCGTTGGGCCTGGAATTGCCTCTGATCGTCTACGATGGTACGTTGATCGTCAATCATCCTTCGCGCTCGATTGTGGCCTGTCAGACCCTCGATCCGACCACGGCCCGGCAGACGATTGAGCTTTTTCGCCAACATGCCATGCAGCCGGTAGTTCATCCCTGTGAGAGCGAGCAATGTGTGAAAGAGGAGGTCTGGACGGGTCCGGCGGCATATGACAATCCTGGCCTGGAATCCTACCTCGCGGCAGCAGGCGAGCGTGTGAAGAGGATGCCCTACGAGGTTTTGCACGCCAGGGCGACACAGGCGCTGCGCGTGGTGGCTTTCGCGCAACGGGACGCGCTGGAAAAAATGCTGCCGGCTCTTAGCGGTCTGGCTTGCTCATGGAATTTCGCGCCGAGCGGCAGCTATGGCAGCGCCGAACTGGCGATTCTGCCGCTCAACTGCTCCAAGGCCAGCGGAGTTGCGGCCCTGGCTGCTCACTACCAGATTGAACTGGAGCACGTCATGGCGCTTGGCGATAGCTATAACGACCTGGAAATGCTGAGCATGGTCGGTCTGGGCATCGCCATGGGACAGGCGCCGGAGCAGGTCAAAGCCGCCGCGCGCACCGTCACCACCAGCAACCAGGAAGACGGGGTGGCCCTGGCTATCGAGCGCTACGTGCTCGCGGCCAATCCCCAGGCCGAGGGCGTCACGGTCGGCGAATTACTGGAAGAGGCCGCGCTGCTGCAATCATTCAACGTTATGCCCTGAACCCTGCCCGCTCAGACGCCGGCCACGGATGGCGGAGGCGCGAGGCGCGAGGCCTCAAAATCGCGCAGGCGTTGCACCTGGCGATGGTTGGGCGCGGCCTGCCAGCGCTTCGTCTGCACCAGTTGCAGAGCATCGTGCGCGCTCATGCCGGTGTAGACCAGCACCGCGCAGGTGAGCAAGACGCTGCGTCCGACGCCGTGCTCACAATGGATCAGCACGCGCCCGCCCTGGCGTATGCGCTCGGCGGCCCAGCTTGCGCCATCGGTCAACTGTTCAACGGTCAGCGGAAACGTATCTTTCGTGGGCAGATAGAGCAGTTCAATCTTCTCCCTGGCCAGCGCCTCGGCATCGTCGCAATACTCTGAACGTGTATCGATCACATGCGTCACACCAGCACGCGCCAGCGCGGGAATGTCGTCTGGATGCACGCGTCCGCCAACGGCCAGGTGCTCCGTCACCCAATCCATGTTTAATTGATCAGGCAAGGGCAGATGCAGCCGGCGCGCCAGGCGCTCCGAGGCCGAATCCTCCGGGAAAAGCCGCACCGCGATGCGCGTCCAGCGACGATAGACCACACGCACCAGACCGGTGAAAAACCAGCGCGCCCGCGAAAATTGCACCTCCTGGCGCTGCAGTTCGCTCATCGTCTCAGGGGTATCAGGCGGAGGCGGAGAAATATTCGCTTCAGGTGACATACCAGCCAGTCCTTCTTCTCTACTTCGCCACCACCAGCGGCGGCAAAGGCTCTGTAACTCGATCAAACACCACGCCCTCAACCCCATCACGTTGCACCACGCGCTGTAACGCAGCAATTGCGCACTCGATCATGCTATCATCTGGCTCGCGCGTGGTCAATCCCTGCAAGGCCAGTCCTGGTGCAAGCAGCCAGCGCACCACGCGATAGCGATAATTGGCCGCGCCCAGACGCATAAGCTCATAAGCAATGCCCGCCACCACTGGCACCAGAACGATACGCGAGAGGATCTTCAAGGGCAGCGCGGGCGAACCAACCAGGGCAAAGACAAAAATAGAGACGACCATGACCAGCAGAAGAAAGCCAGTTCCGCAGCGCGTATGGACGCGCGTAGCCCGCCGCACATGCTCTACATCGACAGGATCGCCGCTTTCCATGGCGTTGATGGCCTTGTGCTCAGCTCCATGATAGCCAAAGACGCGCTGAATATCAGGCACGCGCCCGATGAGGTAGAGGTAGCCAATCAGCAGAGCCAGGCGAATAATGCCCTCGACCAGCACATTTAACCAGCCGGTGCCAATCTGTTCATGCAGGAGATTGCTCAGGAAGACCGGCACAACAAAGAAGATGCCCACCGCGAAAGCCAGCGAAACCAGCAGGGTGAGAATCAGCACCGGCCCGCCGAGCACTGGCGGCTTCTCTTCCGCCGTCTGTCCATCATTACCAGCCAACGCGCCTGGAGAGGCCAGCGGCACTTCCTGTCCGCGCGGCGCCCCGGCAAGTTCCAGCGCGCCCGTGGCGACATTGGCTGAGAGAGTCATCAGGCGCGTGCCCAGCACCAGCATTTCCCAGAGCAGAAGCATACCACGGATAAAGGGCAGGCGAAAGAAAGGATTCTGGTAGAGGCGAGGATTCAACGCCTCTTCGTAGACGGAAATAGATCCGCCCGGCGTGCGAACCGCCACCGCTGCGGATTGCTTGCCCCGCATCATTACCCCTTCCATCATCGCCTGCCCGCCATAATAAAATTTCGCCATACATCCTTCCTCTTTCGCTTGCTCGTAGACTGTCAAACTCCATCCGAAAAGTGCGCCGCCTGCGGCGGCGCGGGAAGAGGGGAAAGACGGGGACACCCCGCGCCCCGGCAGAGGGCGGCAGCCCTCTGCACTCCTGCTTTGCTG
>DASZXF010000525.1:0-23854 GCA_035546055.1 Ktedonobacteraceae bacterium | reverse complement strand
CACCCCCCACCACCTCCAAAAGCACCAGGGCGAGTCGCGCAGCGACGAGGATCAACCACGACGTTCCCAACGGGATCTGATGTTTCTGAGGCGGCCCCAACCGCTGGTTGCTCCCGTTCCCTTGCGGCGCTGGGAAAGGGGGGATGACTGATATTGAAACCTTTCAATTTTGGGGAGAGATGTGTCATAATACAGATGTTCCGGCTTGAAACGTCGCAATGGTTGATCATTTGCTCGTGTGGATGTGTCATAATGACAGGGTTCAGGCCACCAGGAATATACAACGATGGCGAAAGGTGGAGATTTCGCAGAAGAGAGCAATATGAACATTTCTCTATTTATTACCTGCTTCAACGACACCCTTTTCCCGCAGGCCGGGCGGGCGACCGTGCAACTGTTCGAGCGCCTGGGCCATACTGTCGATTTCCCCGAGGAGCAGACCTGCTGCGGGCAGATGCATTTTAATACGGGGTATCAACGAGAGGCTTTGCCGCTGATCCGGCGTTTCGTCGATATTTTTGCCCGCTCGGAGGTGATTGTCGCGCCGTCAGCTTCCTGTGTTGGCATGGTGCGCGAGGTTTATCCACTGGCGGCTGAGTGGTTCGGCGATCAGCAGTTGCTGGCCGATGTGCAGGCTCTGGCGCCGCGTGTGTACGAGTTGACGGAGTTCCTTGTGCATCGTCTGGGCCTGGAAGATGTAGGGGCGTACTACCCTCATCGGGTGACGTATCATCCCACCTGCCATTCACTGCGTTTTTTGCGCGTGGGGGATGCGCCGCTGCGTTTGCTGCGGGCGGTACGCGGGCTTGATCTGGTCGAACTGCCGGACGCGGAGGAGTGCTGTGGTTTCGGCGGGACATTTGCGGTGAAAAATGCTGATACCTCGCTGGCTATGCTTGGCGATAAGCTGCGCAATGTGCTGGATACGCACGCGGAGGTATGTGCGGCGGCTGACAATTCCTGCCTGATGCATATCGGCGGCGCACTCCACCGCCAGCGCGCGGGCGTGCGCACTGTGCATATCGCGGAGATTCTGGCTTCGACCGAAGAAGGGAGCTTGCGATGAGCGAGATCAGCGCGCAATCTTTGAAGGGGCGTCCGCTGCCGACGTTTCAAGCGACGGCCCGCCAGGCGCTCGGCAATGCCCAGCTGCGCCGTAATTTACACAAAGCCACGCATACGATTCGCGATAAACGGGCGCGCGTGGTGGCGGAGATGCCTGATTGGGAGGATCTGCGCGAGGCGGGACGTGCGCTGAAAGAGCGCACTCTGCGTCACCTGGATACCTATCTGCTGGAACTGGAGGCTGCTGTGCAGCGGGCCGGCGGCCAGGTTCACTGGGCACGCGATGCTGCGGAGGCGAATGCCCTTATCGCGGGCATTGTCGAGTCTCACGGGGCGCGCGAGGTAATCAAAGTCAAATCGCTGACCACTGATGAGATCAGACTGAATAGCGCTCTGGCCGCCAGGGGAATTCAGGCCATTGAGACCGACCTGGCCGAGTTGATTATCCAGCTGGCCGGCGAGGGATCTTCACATATTCTGGTGCCGGCCATTCACAAGAACCGGGCGGAGATCCGCGAACTTTTCCTGCGCAAGCTCGATGTTGAGCAATTGACGGATCAGCCGCGCGATCTGGCCAACGCGGCCCGCGCCCATCTGCGCCGTAAATTTCTGGCTACGCCGGTGGCGATTAGCGGCGCGAATTTTGCCGTTGCTGAGACGGGCACAGTTTGCGT
Organism: Ktedonobacteraceae bacterium; assembly: GCA_035546055.1. GTDB lineage: Bacteria > Chloroflexota > Ktedonobacteria > Ktedonobacterales > Ktedonobacteraceae > Paraktedonobacter. The sequence goes on along the minus strand of DASZXF010000525.1, from coordinate 22,115 downwards.
GGTTGAGTCTGAGGGCAACGGGCGTATGTGCGTGACCCTGCCCAGAGTTCTGATCTCGGTGATGGGACTGGAGAAAGTGCTGCCAACCTGGCAGGACATGGAGGTTTTTCTGCAACTGCTGCCGCGTTCCTCGACCGCCGAGCGTATGAATCCCTATACCTCGCTCTGGACCGGGGTGCGTGAGGGCGATGGACCGCAGGAGTTCCACCTGGTTTTGCTGGATAACGGGCGCTCTCGTGTCCTGGCCGATACGGTTGGCCGCCAGACTTTGAACTGTATCCGCTGTAGCGCCTGCTTGAATATCTGCCCGGTCTACGAGCGCACCGGCGGCCACGCCTACAGTTCGGTCTATCCCGGTCCCATTGGCGCGATTCTGACCCCTCAATTGCTGGGCCTCAAGCAGGCCAGCACGCTGCCCTATGCCTCGTCGTTGTGCGGCGCCTGCTATGATGTCTGCCCGGTCAAGATCAACATCCCCCAGGTCTTGATCTATTTGCGCGGGCAGGTCGTGCGTCAGAAGCAGCGCAGTCGGGACTGGCGCGAGCGTGTTAACGGCGAAGGTCTGCTGATGCGCCTCATCGCGCGTACTTTTGCCAGTCGCGCGCGCTACGAGCAGGCCCAAAAACTGGCGCAGCTTGGACAATGGCCGCTGAAACGCGGCGATGTCATCGAGCGTCTGCCAGGCGAGTTGGGCAACTGGACGATCACGCGCGACCTGCCGGCGGTGCCCGCGCAGAGCTTCCGCGAGTGGTGGCGCGAGCGTCAGCAGGCGCAGCGCACACAGGCGCAGTACACAGAGGAGGAACAGGCATGACTGAATTTGCCAGCGCCCGCTCAGAAATCCTCAGTCGTCTGCGCGAGGCTCTCCAGGATGTGCCGGCCAGCGAACAGCCTGCCGGGGTAGCGGTCACGCGCGCCTATCGCCACAGCGGCTCCGACGAGTACGAGGAAATGCTTGCCCGCTTTATCGAGCGTGTGGCCGATTATAAAGTGAAGGTGCAGCGCGTGCCAGAGGGTGCGCTTGCTCGGACCATTGCCGCCGCCTGCGCGGAGCATCATGTGCGGCGCCTGGTGGTGCCGGTTGATGTGCCGGCGGCCTGGCTGCCGGCACAGGTTGAGTTGTTGCGCGATGCTCCTCCGCTCAGCAATGAGCAACTGGACGGTAGCGATGGCGTATTGACCGGCTGCGCGCTCGGCATCGCTCAAACGGGGACCATCGTTCTCGATGGCGGTGCCGCGCAGGGGCGGCGTGTGCTCACCCTGCTGCCTGACTATCATCTCTGTGTGATTCGCGAAGATCAGATCGTGGATCTTGTTCCCGAAGCCATCACCCGCCTGGGGCAAGCTGTCCAACTGGAGCACAGACCCCTGACCTTCATCTCTGGTCCCTCGGCTACCTCCGACATCGAACTCAATCGCGTCGAAGGTGTCCACGGCCCCCGCACGCTGGAGGTGTTGATCTATCGCTGAATGGACTCTGTAGATGGGTTTGTCCTGGTCTATAGACTAAAAACAAAAATTATCGATAAAGATAACTTTGTAATAGCTGGAGGAAAGTATGGCCAGGAAAACCAGATTGCGCTATCTCAGACCCTCTGTACTCTGGCGAGAGATCATTCGTGCCAAGCAGCAGACGGAATTGCCCATGAACTCTCCCCGGCTGACCAGGAGCAAGGAGGCCAGGCAGACTGCCAGGAAGGTGCAGGCGGTCGGCAGCCAGCGTGACTCTCGTGGCTCTCTGTCCAGATAGCGTTTCCTGAGACGCGCGCCTGCCAGTTGACCAGAAGCAAGAACGAACGCTGACCCCGCGCAGGGCCAGCGTTCGCCAGACAAATTGATCCGATGTTCACCTCTGCCGGTGCCCGATCAGCGTGGAGGAGAGGACTATCCTCGCAGCAAAAACTCTACCAGATCAGCGCGTTTGACCTCAAACTGCTTTTTCTCCGTTTCCATGCCGCCGGCCTGGAGATCCTTGACCGTAACAACGTTGCCGGCCAGTTCGTTGTCCCCGAGGAGCAGAGCATAATGGGCGCCGGAGGCGTTGGCCTGCTTCATCTGTGCTTTACTGCTGCGCCCGCCATAGCTCATCTCGGTGTGGAGTCCGGCCCGGCGCAGTTCCGCCACCAGGCTGACCGCCGCGTCACGAAATTCGTCGCTTTTGCCAAAAGTGACGACAAAAGCGCGTGGCCGGGCCTCTGCCGGCGCCTGAATACCGCGTTTCTTCAACTCCAGAATGATGCGCTCAACGCCCGCGCCGAAGCCGATGCCCGGCGTATGCGCGCCTCCCAGGATCTCAGCCAGCCCGTCGTAGCGTCCGCCGCCGCTGAGCGCGAGATTGTCGCTGCTGGAGGTGAACTCGAAAACTGTGCGCGAATAGTAGTCCAGTCCGCGCACAATCAAAGGATCGTGCTCCATCGGCACCCCGTAAAGTTTGACGAAGCGCTGCGTGGCCGCAAAGTGTTCCTGGCAGGCCACGCAGAGATGATCCGAGATGCGCGGCGCGGCGGCAATCTTTGCCTGGTCGCGCGGATCTTTGCAGTCCAGCAAACGCAGAGGATTCTTCACAAAGCGCACTTTACAATCGTCGCAACAATCTTCGAGCAGCGGGCCATAATATGCTTTAAGGGTCTCGATATAGTGTGGACGGCAATTGCTGTCGCCGATGCTGTTCAGGCGCACGCGAATATCGGTCAGCCCCAGGCGCGTGTAGACCTGATAGAGCAGCCCGATCACCTCGGCATCAATCGCCGGATCGCCATCTCCCAGCACCTCAACGCCAAACTGATGGTGTTCACGCAGGCGCCCGGCCTGGGGTTTGTCGTGGCGGAAGACAGGCACGCTCAGATAGTAGAGCTTGACCGGTTGAGCCAGTTGAAACATGCCATGCTCCAGGTAAGCACGCACCACGCCCGCCGTTCCCTCGGAACGCAGGGTAATATTCGTGCTGTTCCCCTCTTTATCCGGGCGATCATCGAAGCTGTACATCTCTTTTTCCACCACGTCCGTGCCCTCGCCAGAAGTGCGCCGGTACAGCGAGGTCTCCTCCAGCGTTGGCGTATCGATGCGCCGATAGCCGAACGTCTCCGCAACCTCGACCGCGACCTTTTCCACCAGGCGCCAGTAAGGCTGCTCGTCGGGGAGAATATCTTTAAACCCCTGGAGCGCTTTATATTGTTGAGGCATATGAACACCTTCTTCTAGTAGAGAAATTTGCCTCGCCATTATACCAGAAATCAGAACTTCTCAAAAGGCATTCAGTTTTGGCCATTCATACCCTTCTTAAACGGGTAGAAGGGTTTTATTTGAAAATCATGGAATACTGCTTTTAAAGTGAATCGATAGAATGAAGGCCATGACCTGTTTACCTTCCCTTGCTACCCTTGTTACGCTCCCTCCAAATCTTACGTCAGAGAGTGTAGGTTCTGAATAGTCCTTTTCTTCCGAATGAACCAGGCCATGTGCTTGCTCGGAACAGGGAAACCCATTTTTCGCTTGATGAAGCTTTTTATCTTCTGAGCGGCCCAGAAAAGAGAGTAGAAATGACCCGGTTACGTCATCCATTAAAAGCCACGCCAGCCGTCAGTAAAGCGCGCAGTGCCAGGGATCTTCCTGCCACGCCTGCCTCCAGTTCGTCTCAAACCCTGCTGGCGCGTTTTGATCAGCCCGGTCGCTGGCTGACCGCCCTGCTTGTCCTCGCGCTTTTTCTTGTGGCGCTGGGCTTTAATGTGTACCAGATTGGCACGCCCAGCATCTGGTTTGACGAGGCGCTCTCGGTGACGCGCGCCCGGCAATCCCTGCCTGTGCTTTTCCAAATCGTCTCCGTGACCCAGCCCAACATGGCCCTGTACTACTTTCTGCTGCATTTCTGGCTGAGCTTCATGGGACTCTTCGGCATTCATGCCACCGAACTGGTCGTGCGTTTGCCCTCGGTTTTCTTCTCCGCCATTGATACCGTCATCCTCTATTTCCTGGCCCGCCGCTTCTTTGGTTCGCTGGTCGCGATCTTTGCCGCGCTTTTCTATTTGCTCAACACGCTGCAACTCACCTACGCCCAGGAGACCCGCTCGTATACCCTGCAACTGCTTTTCTTGAGCCTTTCCTGGTATGCGCTACTGGTGCTGTTCTCCAGCGATCTTTCGCGCAGACGAGAACGCAACTGGTGGATCTGTTTTGTCCTCTCCTCGGCGCTGGCCATGTATACACAGCTTTTCAGCGAACTGGTGCTGGCTACTCAAGCCCTGGTAATAGTCCTCTGGTTGTTTCTACCGACCGCCTGGAGGGCGCGGGCGCGTAAGCGTTTGCGTCCGCTCGTCATCAGTTGGGTCTGCTTTGGTCTGCTCAGCGCGCCGATCCTCTATGCCAGCCGGGTTGGCTCAAAAACGGGCTGGCTCGCCATCCCCACGCCCGGCGATGTCTATCGCCTGTTTCTGACCATCAGCGCCCAGAGCAAAATTCTTCTGGGGCTCTTTGCTCTGGCTATTCTGCTCGGTCTGCTGGTCGCTCTGCTGGCCGCGCTTCCCAGCGGCCAGCAGCCGTTAAAACGGCTCGCGCTTTTGCCGAAGGATGAAGAGGAGGCACGTCGCTGGCGGCAGCGCTTTCTTCAACTGCTGCCCCTGGCTATCCTGTTGCTCTGCTGGATGCTCTGCCCGGTCGCTATCAGCTATATCGTCTCGCAGAAATCAACGCGTCTCTTTTCGCCGCGCTATCTTGTCGTAATCGTGCCTGCCCTGATACTCCTGGTGGCGCTGGGCCTCTCTGTGTTGCGCTGGCGCGTTGCCCGGCTGGTGCTGGGCCTTTGTCTGCTGCTGCTCTGCCTGCGCTACGTACCCAATTACTATCACAATGCCCAGGTTGAAGACTGGCGGACAGGAACGCAATGGCTCCAGCAACAGTATCAGCCAGGAGATGGCCTGATCTGCTATGATAACTCGCAGGGCTGTGCCGTCGATATCGAATATTACCTGCAAGCGTATCCCTTCGGGAGCGCGCACTTCGACGCCGACTCTCCCGGCTATTTTCCCTGGGTGGACTATGACACCACCAATCACCTGGGAGCCTACCAGCAAGCCCTGGACACCACCGCCATTCAGATCTACGGAGAAAAGCATCCTCGCCTCTTCTTCGGGCTTGGACGGGCCAGCGCCAGCAATCCCCAGGTACAGGCGGCCCTTCAGTGGCTCAACACCCACTATCGCCTGATTACCAGAGAGAGCACCAGTACGCTCACCTTCTATCTTTTCGATACCACCGCCTACGCGCCCCACCTTGTCTGACAGACTCAAATAGAATGTCGCAGAGGCCTGGAGGCGAGCACAACCCGCCTCCAGGCCTCTGCGGTGCTGGCAAAGGAGGGATAACATCTCTGCTCATGCAGCCGCAGACAACTTTTGCGCAGCCCTGCAAAATGGGCCTGAAACGATTGACGGCAACGCGCCCGGCATGTTAATATCATGAAGCAAACTCACCATCCGGGGCGGTGGTGGAATGGTAGACACAGGGGACTTAAAATCCCCAGGCTGAATAAGCCGTGTGGGTTCGACTCCCACCCGCCCTACTTCTGGCTCTACAGGCTGACTCACATTGTAGAGCTATCTTTTTCCAAATGTCAAAAAGCGTGCATTTTTGAGAAGATCCCCTGTCTTTCGCGACACGCCGAAAGACAGAAGTTTTTATGATCCCCTGCGTTTATTCGTTAAGTAAATTGATTATGTAACTCATGCGTTTTACTGAAAATATTGAAGGAGATATGGATGGTCAACAAAATATTTCAGTGGATAGCGATAATATTTGGTGCATTGGGAGGTCTTATCCTTGCGTTGACAGTATTCCCGTGGTTATCGTCGGGAATTCCCGACGACTGGTTCTCTTACGTCTTCCCAATCGAGGCTGATGTGTTCTGTTTGATAACACCAGCGGTGACCATTTTCCTGGTGTTGTGGATCAATGCATCGCGTGATGCACGCAAAGTAAAAGAAGCACATAACGTTCCACACGAGGCTCCGCTGTTTATTTACGAACATGATTCCCAGGAATAAGAGCGTGAAAAGAACGAGAGGAGAGCAATGCTACCTGGCTCCATTTTCATGAATGGAATTCGGCGATGATTTCAATCTTGCCGACGATATTGCGATTAAACTCGTCCAGATCTTCGGCGGGTATCCAGTATTCTTCGTGGATGGCGCTGCCGACTTTTTGTATCGGGTACTGCGCCAGGAAGGCGCTGCGCACGTTGAAGCGCGTGACATAGCCGCTGTTGCCGTCACGCGCGTTCCAATCGCGGGCAATCTGGGTAGCGTAGGTTGCGTTGAGCACCGGGTAGAAAATGGGCTGCCAGAAGAGGCGCGGTGGGAACGCTGTATAGTCGCTCTCGCGAATCAGCGCCAGTTCTTTTTCACCAACCGGTCTGTACAATGACGTTGTCTCTTCTGGCATGGCAAGTTCTCCTCTGCTTTCTCTCACCCTGGTATGGAAGTTACCCTATTCGCTCGTTTGCTCGGGCAGTGGAGTGGACACCGGCTCTGTCGCTGGTGGCTGCTCGCCATAAGCCGCTGGCGAGGTGTATTCCTGATAGCTCACCGCGCCTGGATGTGGTTGGTCTGCGGGGAGCGGATTGCCAGGTAGAGGTGTGGAGAGCGGCTGCACGGGCTGGTGCGGATAAAGGGGATATCCCTGCGCATATGGGTAGTCCGCGTAGGGCCAGGGCTGTGCTGACGGCAATGCGGCGGGTGGTTTCGCCAGACCGTAGGCCAGGGCAAGTTTGCGTGTCTGGCTGGGGCGCAGCAAAATCAGGGCGTTGATGACAAAGAGCGCGCAAAAGACCCCATCTATAATTAGCCCGGCGGTGCTGAGGTTGGTGGTCATGACATCCTGGCCCATGCCGAGCAGAATCATACCGACAATGTCACGAGACGCGTGCAGAATGATGCCGGGCCAGATTGAGCCGATGCGCAGCCGCAGCGTGACCAGGATCATACCGGCCCCGAAGGCTTGCAGCATTTGTCCCATGACATAACTCCACGAGGCGCCGCTGAGCAGGTTGAGGAGATGTATACTGGCGAAGAGAACAGAGGAGATGAGCACCGTCGGCCAGATACCTCTGGGTAGCAGACAACGCACCAGCAGACCGCGAAACATGCCCTCTTCCGCGAAGCCGACCAGCAATGTGAGCAGCGTGGCCAGAAGGATAACCATCCCCGCTGGCTGACCTATGCCGATGAGCAGACTGAGAACCGAGGGGCCGGCGATCAGAATGACGGGGAAAATGCAGATCACCACGCCCCACCAGTTGATTCCCCGCGTAAAACCGGCTTCCGACCACCAGGCGAGCAGCAAAATGGGGAAAGCGACGATCACCGCCAGCAGCAGTTCTGCCAGTGTTTCATAGAGCAGGAATGCAAAGGGCAGGGTGCGCATCGCCAGGCCCAGGGGATTCAGCAATCGCCCTAACGCCATGCCCATCACGCACCAGTAGATGAAAAAGAACGCGGTGGCCACGTAAGAATGGCGAGCAATCAGCAACTTCAAGAGCGCTATACTGCTCATGTCGCTGGCTTTGCTCTCTCCTGACTGGCCAGTGGGGGGAAGCGGGTCAATTTTCATGATGCTTTCTCTTCTTCCTGAAAATCTCTCAAAGTCTCGTTTTTGTTCTGGCACATTATTATAATCGAATGTATCACAACAATTGTCCTGTGTATAGCAAGCAATTGCCAGGAGCAGGGCTTTTTCATTTTCCCGTTGTGCCTCTGCTGCCTCGCGCCGCCTGCGGCAGCGCAAGTTTGAAGAATAATGCACATGAGTCCTCCCCAACGTTTCTGAGGCGGCCTCAAGCGCTTGTTGCGCCCCGCCCCCCTCTTTTGGATGAGGTTTGGCGAACGCTGCGCGCTCGCCAAACCTCATCATTTCCCTTGGGTGGGGCGGGGAAACGCGCCTTGCGGTGCTGGGAAAATTGGGGAGGACTGATATGCATCATTCTTCTTTTGGGGTGGGGGAGGCATGGAGAGTAACAGAAGTAAAATCATCAGGAGAGGAAAAAGCGATAGATGAGAAACCCTGTGCCAGGAGTGCGTCATTCTGGTGAGCGAGAGGCTCTGCTTCGTTTGAAAAGTGAGGTGAGATAGCCTGAAAGGTAGTGGCTCTTTGTCCGCAGGCGTCCCGGCTCAGGCAGGAGGATGGCGTACTTTGCCGGCGCGTTTTTCTGCTCGCGTTGTGGCCGCCGGGGGACTGGTCCGGGCCGGACATCAAAAGGGGCAAGAAGGTGGAGGTGATGCGTAACTTTCTGACCTTTTCCCCAGTTTAGTGTAATGTATACTGAAAGAAAGGAACTTCGTCCATGCCTGAATGGATGGCGTTTTATGAGTGGAAGAAAGGGTTATCCTATGCCAACCGATGCATATTTGATTGAGGGGGGGCAACCGGTGGTGGGGGAAATCCAATGCCTGGGCGCGAAAAATTTCGCTACCAAAGCCATGGTGGCGGCTTTGCTGGCCGAGACGCCGACCACATTGACAAATGTTCCCCCTATTGGGGATGTTGATATAACCAGCGAGATGCTGCAATCTATTGGCGTGCGGGTGGAAGCGCCCGACAATGGGACATTGATCATCGATTCATCTGAACTCAGCCAGCCAGAGGTTTTGATGCCGCATACCGGCGCGAACCGTATTCCAATCCTGCTCCTGGGGGTGTTGCTGCACCGTTTTCCCAGGGTCACGGTGCCGGTCGTCGGCGGCTGTCAGATCGGCGCGCGCAAGGTCGATTTTCACCTCCAGGCCGTTGAGCAGTTTGGCGGACAGATCGAAGAGACACCCGCTGGCTACATCGCCACGCGTCAGGGGCCGCTCAAGGGTACGCACATCAAATTGCCCTATCCCAGCGTGGGCGCGACCGAAACCTGCCTCTACCTGGGCGTGCTGGCCGAGGGACGTTCGATTATCTCCAACGCCGCCATCGAGCCGGAGATTTTTGAGCTGATCACCATGTTGCGCTCCATGGGAGCCGTTATCTTTACATCCTCTGGCCGCGAAATTCGCATTGAAGGGGTTAGTAAGCTCAGCGGGACGCATATGACCGTGCTGGGGGATCGCATCGAGGCTGCGTCCTGGGCCTCCCTGGCTGGCGCGTCCGATGGGGATATCACCGTTCACGGCATCAAGCCCGAGACGCTGGGCAATTTTCTTTCCTACTTCCAGCAGGCCGGCGGCGGTGTTGAACTCAAAGGCGCCTCCAGTATTCGCTTCTTCCGCAAAAGCCAGTTGCGTCCCGCCATTATCGAAACTGATGTCTGGCCCGGCTTCTCAACTGACTGGCAGCAGCCTTTCGCTATTCTGCTGACCCAGGCCAACGGGATTTCCATTATTCACGAAACGGTCTATGAAAAGCGTTTTGGCTATCTCAAAGCGCTGGACCGCCTGGGAGCCAAGACGCAACTCACCACCCACTGTCTGGGTGGAACAGCCTGCCGCTATCGCGAGACCAGCCACGAGCACAGCGCGATCATTCTGGGACCAACTCCCCTGGTTGCCAGGGAACAGGAACCTATCGCCATTCCCGACCTGCGCGCCGGGCTGGCCTATGTCATCGCCGCCGCCATTGCTCAGGGCACCTCGCTGGTCACAGGCATCAACTTCCTGGAGCGGGGCTATGGCAATATCGTTCCCAGGCTGACAGCCATGAACCTCCGCATCGGGAAGACAACAATCTGAATTTTTGTTCATAAATGTAGGTGATAAATGAACGCTTAGACAGACGTAGAGTTCGCGGAGAAAAGCGAGCCGGGGAAAAAGCATCTTCCATGAAGTACCGTGGGCTTGCCTGTTTGGCAGAGTCATGTTACACTGACACATGGGGATTACAACTTTTCCCGGCATCGCTCGTAGATCGTGGTAGATAGTCTTTTTCTGAAAAATTATGAAAAAAGTGACAGATAAAGAGCGGTGAAGAAAGCATGGAAACAACAATACGGGCTACTGGACCTCTGGGGTCGTTAAGTATACCGGGCACGCCGGCCCGCAAAACGCGGCGCAAGAAGGCGCAGGCCGTCTCAGGCGATGTGAGCGCTACAGGTGTATCGACCGGTAGTCTCAGTACCAGAGAAGAGGTCGCTTCGCCCTATAGCTATACGCGCGCGGCCAGCGCGGAGACATTGAGCGATGTCGCGCTGGTGGAGCAAACGCTGGAGGGCAAGCAAGAGGCCTTCGCGGTGCTCGTTGAGCGTTATAAAGACGCCGTGCAAAACCTGGCCTATCGTATGCTCAGCAACGTGACCGAAGCCGAGGATGTCACGCAGGAAGTCTTTGTGCGCGCTTATACGCAGCTCGCTACCTATAAGCCGGCGCATAAATTTAGCACCTGGCTGCTCTCGATTGCCTCGCACCTGGCCATTGACCAGCTGAGGCGCAGACGCTTCCTGGCTCTGCCGCTGGAGGACGTGCCGTTTCTGGAATGGATCACCGACCTGGGGGCTGGTCCTGAGCAATCAGCGCTCGCGGGTGAGCAGCAGGACGAGATTCAGGCGTATTTACAGCGCTTGCATAGCAAATATCGCGCGGTCATCGTCTTGCGCTACTGGTATGATTTTTCCTACGAGGAGATCGCCACCATGCTCAAATTGACGCCCGCGCTGGTCAAAGCTCGTTTACACCGTGCGCGCGAACTGCTGGCCCGTTATATGAAAGAGAATCAGTTGCAGGAAGGGGAGCAAGCTGATGTACTCGCCAGAGGATAGAGACCAGCTTTCCGCTCAGCATGACGCGCCGCCCGCAAGCGGGTGCGGCAGTATCTCAACCGAGCGCATTATGCAGGCGGTTGAAGAACACAGGCGGGTTTCTCAGCAATTAGAGGATCTTCGCCTGCAGCAGCAACAGCGAACCGCGCGCCTGCGTATCGCGGGTCTCAAGCTCATGGGCGTGCTCTGGTGCCTCACCGGGGCGCTGGTCATCGGTTTTGCACTTTTGCTTGTCCTCCAGCCAGTTCTCTTTGAACATGTGCTGAACTCGCTGGATGGTACCATCGCGATCCTGGTCATGGTCGCGGAACAGATCAAACTGGGACTGTCACTGATCCCATCGGGGAGCTGGCTGCTCTCGGTCGCCGCCCTGGTGGTTGTCTTGTTGATGGGCTTATGGATACGTTTGATGCGTTACCCGCAGGATGCATAAAGAGTCTTTCCGTATAGTGGAGGAGCGTGTGATGGAAGCGTATGGGAAGAGTGTAGGGGAAGGGGAAAGGGAAGGGGGAGCAGGTGTCAGGAGGGGCAAAGGGTAAACGGTCAGAGGGAGTTCCAGTATGCAAAAAACCAGGCGCAAGGGCTGGCAGACGCTGGCCTTGATAGGACTTGCGTTGATCCTTGGATCTGGCCTGCTCTTTCAGGGAGTGGGGACTATTCTGAGCTGGTTGACGCTCAATGAGCACGTTGATGGGAATGGAGGACGCGCGTCTGGCGGGGTATGTACGGCGGAGAAGGCGCGTGGGCCGGTTTTTGGGCAATCGCTGGTGGTACATGAGGGTGATGTGGTTTGTGGCGATTTCACGCTCTTTGGAAGCACCTTAGATGTGAAAGGCCAGGTCCAGGGCAATATCCTGGCGTTTGGCTCGAACATACATATCGCAGGAACGGTGAGTGGGAATATTAATCTGTACGGTGGCTCGGCTACTCTCCAGAAAGATTCTCACATGCATGGAAACATCAATTTATTCGGGGGGAGTCAGCGTATAGAGGCGGGGGCACACCTGGATGGCAGAGTAGACAATCGAAGTGAGCACGTTTCGCTCTGGTTGCCTGGGCTGGATACCGGGTTCGCTTTCCCCTTTATGCAGATAGTGATCTGGGTTGTGCTGGGCCTGGCGCTTATCTCCTTGCTCCCCGAGCATGTGATGTTTGTACGCACAACAGTGACGAGTAAGACGCGGCGTAGCCTGGTACTTGGTCTGTTAAGCCTGGTGCTGGCGCCGACCGTCTTAATTGTCTTGATTGCACTTATTATCCTTATTCCGCTGGCGATTATCCTCGCCATCGGGCTGATTGCGGCATGGGCGTTGGGAACAATAGCGATTGGTTGGCTGGTGGGAGAGTATATTATGCGGGTCATCGCGCCCCGGCATAATACGCGCCTGGCCCAGGTAAGCGTGGGGCTGACTGCATTGATGCTGGTAGGGTCTCTCCCCTATGTCGGCTGGGTTGTCAGTGTCGGCGCAGGTGTACTTGGATTGGGCGCTGTTTTTCTCAGTCGTTTTGGCACACGACTCTATAGCCAGCCCAGGCATCCGCTGAAGTTTTAGGCAACGCTCTCTGTTTGAGACGAAGGTAATCGAACGAAGATGTCGCCTGCGATGTTTTGACTCTCGTAGGAATTACTTTACATGACAAACAGAATTACGTTATGTTGGAAAGATGGGACGGACACACGCTTTGTAGTGCCGAGTCGGCTCCCGGCCCGCCAGAGAGGTCGTAACCGGGAAACTCAAGCTACAGGTGGCCGCCGAGGTGAACATGAGCATTGACGTTGAACTAACAGATCTTGCCTATGGAGGGGATGCCGTAGGCCGATACGAGGGTCGTGTACTTTTTGTGCCGGGAGGTATTCCTGGGGAACGGGTACGCGTCGAGATTGTAGAGGAGAGAAGGGGACACGCCCGCGCGGCTCTGCTGGAGATTGTGCGCCCTGCGCCTGAGCGCATTGAACCTCTCTATCCTCTGCTGACGGATTGTGGCTGCCAGTGGCAACATATCGCCTATCCCGCCCAATTGACCTGGAAAGCCCATATCGTTCGACAACTTCTGGTCCGTATTGGCAAACAGCCTGACGCAATTGTCCATCCAACACTTGGTATGCCCGGCGGTGTCTCACCCTGGGAGTATCGCAACATTGCTTTATTTTCGGTCGGTCCTGACGGAGAAATTGGCTTTAAGCTGACCGATAGTCATGAGGTGCAGGATCTGGAGTCCTGCGAGTTGCTCCATCCCGCGCTGAATATGGTTTATCAGCGCGTGCGCAGCAAACTCAAGAGTTACTTTGGCGAAGCGCTGGCTGAGATGATCCAGGGCTTTACGATTCGTGGCGCGATTGGCGCGGTGAGCGCCCCCGGCTCCACGCCGGTCAAGGCGGTTCCGACCCTGCTGAGTATTCACGCTCGCCCCGGTTCGGTGATGGAGACTCCTCAACAACTGGCACAGGAATTGATGACGACGGCGCCGGGTATCGTGGGGGTGATTATCGAGCGTGTGGGTGGACGCTATGGCCGCGTGGTCGCCGGTCAGGAGTTCCTCACCGATGTTGTCTCCGGGCGCCGCTTCCGCGTTTCCGCCGATTCGTTTTTCCAGGTCAACATGGTGCAGACACCTGTGCTGGCCGAGCGGGCCGTGGCTCTGCTGGAGCCGATGCGCTCGGATGTGGTGCTGGACGGCTATAGCGGCGTGGGCCTCTTCTCGGCCTTCCTCTCTCCACGCGTGGCCCGCGTGGTGGCCGTGGAGTCCCAACCCAGCGCGGTCATGGATGCTCGCGCCAATGCTACGCTGAACAACCAGAACAACATCACCGCCCTGGAGGGTACGCTGGAGCGCCTGCTGGGACAGATCTACTATCGCCGCGAGCGCGTGGATATCGCCCTGGTCGATCCGCCGCGCGCGGGCTGTCATCCCAAGGCTTTGCAGGCTCTGCAATCGCTGGCTCCCCGCGCCATCTGCTATGTCTCGTGCGATCCCAGCACGCTGGCGCGCGACATCGCCACCCTTTGCGGCAATGGACGCTATCGCCTGGTGGCCGCGCAGCCGGTCGATATGTTCCCTCAGACCTACCATATCGAATGCATCGCTCTGCTGGCGCGCACCAATTTGCGCTAAACAGAACAGGGAGGGGAGGCCTGCGTGCAATCATGCAGGCCTCCCCTCTCTGTTTTATGTACCGGTGAAAGGAAAAGACGCCATGCCCGCCAGAAGGTATCGCGCTACAAGCTGGTATGATGCGCGCGTCGAAGTTCGCCCATCCTTGATTCAGGGCGGCGGGATGTTTGCCCTGGAGGCCATTTCAGCCGCTGAGATCGTCGCCATTATCGGCGGAACTGTGATGACCGAGGACGAGTTCCGCGCGTATATCGCTACTGTGCCGCGTTTTAACGCCACGCAGATCGGTGAACGCCTGCACCTTGTCGATCTTATTCAGACCCCGGAGAAGGTAGCCGGTTCCCTTAACCATAGCTGCGAGGCAAATCTGTGGTTGCGCGATGAAGTCACGATTGTCGCGCGCCGGGACATCGCCGCCGGTGAGGAATTGACCCTCGACTATGCTCTGACCACGGTGGAAGCTGATTGGCAGCTCGATCAGCCCTGTCAATGCGGAACCCCGGTCTGCCGGCAGATCATTCGGGGAACCGACTGGCAGTTACCGGATGTCCAGGAGCGCTATCGGGGACATTTTGCCCCTTTCATTAATGAGCGTATTCGCCAGAGCCGCCAGTAAAGGCGCGTGGCAGATCTGCCACGCGCTAACCACGTTTGCTCAATACCACGTGAATCTGCGGACGCTTGTCGGGCGCGTCGGGATGGATTTCCATCAGCGTGCCGGGCGGAGGCGACTGCGAAACAATGTGTCCGGCTTCAATCTGTGGATACGAATCGTCTTCGCCCACAGGCACAACTTTCATACCCAGTTCAGCCGCCATAGCTGCCGCCGTCCAGAAATCCTTTGACTGCAAATCGGGCACACCCCGACTGACTACCCTCTTTTCCAGCACCGCCGCCACGCTGGTAAACCACTTGATCAGCTCATCCTGGCGCTTATTGCTATCTCTCGCCTTGTCGGTTTTTTCTTTGAAGCCTTTCAGCATATTGATTTTGTCCGCGATAAAAAACGGATGATCGATCAAGGTCATCTTGATATCGGGATTATTGCCCGGCGTCTCGACCAGCAGATTACCGACATCCAGCATCATCTGGAAGACATTCGTCACCATGATCTTGATGTCCTTGATGTTCTTGTACTCGGCCTCAATACGCTCCTCAAAGAGAAAGATAAATTTGCGCTCAATGTCGATAATACGCTTATTGGTCAGAATAAAGACATCATCGACAAAGTTGAGCGTCACCAGGCTGATAACGGTGATCATCACCAGCGCCACGAGGACGCTAAAAATGGCAAAGGCGGTGAAGACGAACGTGGCCACGATGGCCGCCAGCAGACCCAGCACAGGCAGCGCCAGGCGGAAAGCAAGCAACCATTTAGATCGTTGAATGTACATGACCGTGTGTTCATCGGCGGCATAGGTAACATTGGCGGAGAGACGCAGGGGGCCGCCAAAGCGACGCAGCGGCTTGCGCGCCTTTTCCGGGCTATGCCATTGAGCGTAAATTTCATCTGCGTTTGGCAACTCCGGCACTTTTTCCTTCTTTCCCAATTTTTCAATCAGGGCGCTCATCTCGCGATCTTTGAGTTCCGGCAGTTTTTCCGCCGGTTTAGCAGCTACTTTCTGCTTGAAGTCCTGGTGAACGCCGTGAATGGCATCCCTGACCTCGTTGGGCCTGGGCACATCCTTCATGACATAATCGCCGCCGGTGATGTAGAGGCGAACATCGCCGTAGCGCAAGAAGATATGTGTCATCGATTTCTGCTCAACCGAAATCTGCACGATTTTGTCGAGCGTGGTTATTTTGCGCGTTGGCAGCAAAAAGCCCCGGCACACAATCACCCGTTTATTGGTGATGATGTCGATATTGACCCACCAGTTAATAAAGGTATGCCAGATGAAGTACCCTGCCGCAAACAGAAAGAGCAGGCCCAGCAGAAGCGAAAGCAGCGCCCAGACGGGACCAAAGGCGGGTGTACGAATGAACAGAGCCAGGACAACAGCCAGGACAACCAGGGTGGCGAGGGATGGCAAAGCCGGCTTCAACAGAAAAAGGGGGTGCTGGCGCACCACCATTTTAACTTCTTCATCCTGATCCTGACCTTTGAAGGTTAGTTTCTTATCCTCACCACGCCTGACCTGACGCAGCCCGCCTACTTCGTGCCGCCTGGGAACCCACTCTGGAGGCATTTGGATTTGCGTACTCATTCAACTTCACCTCACAGCATGATGCGTCTTGACCTTACTTTTTGCCAGGCTTCCTGGTATTGGCGAGCACCAGCGCTGCCACCAGGATGACGACCACCACCACGATGATGATCAACATATAGCTACCCACCACATCCTGCTTTGGCGTGCTCACGCCGAAGGTCACAAGCGAGGATTTGGAGAGTACACTTGTAACATAGAGCATCAGAAAGTAACCGGTGACGATGGCTGGCAAAATCCCCACCAGGCGCTCGGTCGGCGTGTTCGGACGGGGAAAGACTTTGTTGCCAATCAGATAACCAGCAATGATAATCACCAGAAATGTAATGATCGTTGTCACCAGCACGTCTCCTGCCGGAACCGCATTTGTGGCGTTTTTGGCAGGCGAACCACCTACGACGATTTGAGCAATGACCGGCAGACGCAGAAAAAGAAACTGCGCCAATCCATTCCCGCCGCCCAGATAAAGAAACAGGACCGCGACCAGCGAACATCCTCCCGATACGAGTTCTCGCTTCCATCCTCTCTGAAAGCCGATCACAGCAAATGCGAGAATAACGAGAAAGAAGCACTGCGGCGCGCTCAGGTTGAATGACATAGAATCTGGCCTCCCTCCCCTTATGGCCTGACATGCTACTGGCTGGCGCAAGATATCTTTTTCCGCGCCTCCACACAATCAGCAGAGTCCTATCCCTCAGCGGAACGTTTCCTGACCAGGGATAGGATACTCGAACATTATTTCAGCAACAGACGGTTTTGCTCTCAGACCCACACTGAAACCTCTACTACGTTAATGATACCACAGAGTCTTCTTAAAGCCTAGAGTATTTTGGCCAAAATTTCAACGTCGTGTATCAGGGTATGCCAGGACAAGCTGGCTGGCGAGCTCTCCATCTATCCTTTTCAAGATACGCTTATTAGAGAAATGATAAAACTCGAAATAACACACCTTGCTTGTTTCTCGTTTCTTCTGACCGGGCCTTTGTCTGTTTCCAGCGCTTTACCGCTTGGCGCGGGCGCTTTTGGAATAGGATAGTGATCCCTGTTCCAAAGGTGCCTGTGCCAGTCAGGAGAAAGGCATTTTGCGGTGAATTGTCGGCGGTGAGAGGGCACATGAGAAGCTCGATATGCCTGTATTTTTTGCTTGTTCTGGCCTCAGAAATGTGCTATACTGGAGGGAGTTTGAGGCTTGAATTTTCCAAAATCCTCGCCCGGCTTTTCTTCCTTTCCACCCACGGAATTTTATGTTTTTGTATACCTGAAGAGGATTTTTTCATGGAACTCGGCACTGTTAAAACCGTTAATATTGTAGAGGAGATGACGGGGGCTTATCTGGACTATTCGATGAGCGTGATTGTGAGTCGTGCTCTCCCCGATATTCGCGATGGCTTGAAGCCTGTCCATCGACGTATCCTCTATGCGATGGATGAGATGGGCTTGCAGTCAACAAAGGCGTATCGTAAGTGCGCCGGTACGGTTGGCGAGGTCTTGAAAAGCTATCACCCCCATGGTGATGCTTCGGTCTATGACGCTCTGGTGCGTATGGCTCAGCCCTGGTCGATGCGCTACCCTCTGGTGCTTGGACAGGGCAATTTCGGTTCACAGGATGATGATCCCCCGGCGGCTATGCGCTATACCGAAGCCAAGCTGGCGGCGATTTCTGATGAACTTTTGCGCGATATTGAGAAAGACACGGTAGATTTCAAGCCAAATTATGATAACCAGGCTCTGGAGCCGTGGGTGTTGCCCGCTCGTTTGCCGAATCTGCTGCTGAACGGTTCGACGGGGATCGCGGTTGGTATGGCGACGAATATTCCCCCTCACAATTTGAGCGAGGTGTGCAGCGGCATTGCCTATCTGATCGATCATCCAGATGCGACCACCGAGGAGCTTTCGCGGCTGGTGCGCGGGCCTGATTTCCCCACCGGTGGCATTATTCAGGGCCGCGAGGGTATCCGCAGCATGTACGCCAGTGGACGAGGCCGCATTGTGGTGCGGGCGCGCACTCAGATTGAGGAGGCGGAGCGCGGGCGCATGATGATTGTGGTGACGGAGCTGCCCTATCAGGTGAATAAGGCCGATCTGGTCAAGAAGATCGCTGAACTGGCCCGCGATAAAAAGATCGATGGCATTTCAGAGGTGCGCGATGAATCCGACCGCCAGGGTATGCGCATGGTGATTGAGCTGAAACGCGATGCCAATCCCGATAGCGTGCTCAATTCCCTGTTTAAATATACCGCCATGCAGAGCGCCTTTAATGCTAATATGCTGGCCCTGGTCGATCAACAGCCGCGCATTCTGACTCTCAAGGCCTTTTTACAGCACTATATCAATCACCGCGAAATTGTCCTGACCCGCCGCACGCGCTTTGAACTGCGCAAGGCGGAGGCGCGCAGACATATTCTGGAAGGCTTGAAGATCGTTCTGGACAACCTGGACGCGGTGATCTCCGCCATCCGTGAGTCGCAGACGACGGAACTGGCGGCGGCTCGCCTGCAACGCGAGTTTGCCCTGTCCGATGAGCAGTGTAAAGCGGTGCTGGATATTCGCCTGGGCCGCCTGGTCGCGCTGGAACGGCACAAGGTCGAGGAAGAACTGGCCGAGGTGTTGAAGAATATCAGCTATTATCAGATGCTGCTGTCCGATATCAACGAGATCCGCAAGCTGATTAAAGCCGATCTGGTTGAATTGAGGGAGAAGTACGGCGATCCCCGGCGCAGCGATCTCGGCGAGGACGAGGCCAGCGATTTCCGCGAGGAGGATTTGATCGCCAATGAAGAGGTGGTGGTGACGCTGACGGAGAAGGGCTATATCAAACGTCTGCCCTCCAATACCTATCGCGCCCAGCGGCGCGGCGGACGCGGCATCACCGGCATGGCAACACGCGAGGACGACGCTGTGTGCCAGTTGATCGTGACCAATTCGCACGATAGCCTGCTCTTTTTCACTGATCGCGGACGCGTCTTCCAACTGCGCGTGTATGAGCTGCCCGACACCAGCCGCACGGCCAAGGGCGAACATATCATCAACCTGATTAATATTGAGCAGCGTGAGCGCGTAACGGCTGTGGTGTCGGTGCCCAAGGGGGTGAGCCGCGACTTCATGCTGCTGGCCACGAAGAGGGGCGAGGTCAAGAAGACGGTCATGAGCGAGTTCGAGGTGGTGCGCCGCAGCGGCCTGATCGCCATGAACCTGGAGGAAGACGACGAACTGATCAGTGCTCGCCTGGCCCGTAGCGAGGACGAAGTGTTGATGATCAGTACGAACGGCCAGGCCATTCGTTTCACGGTCGCCGAATTGCGTTCTGCCTCGCGTACCAGCGGCGGTGTGCGCGGTATTCGTCTGTCAGAAGACGATTCGCTGGTCTCCCTGAGCGTGGCCATTCCCGATGGCGAGTTGCTGGTCGTCACCGAACACGGCTATGGTAAACGCACGCCGGTTGATGAGTATCCCCGCCACAATCGCGGCGGCAGCGGTGTGCTGACCGCTCGTCTGACCGACAAAACCGGCAAAATCGCGGCGGCGCGCATGGTCACTGAACACGATAGCGATCTGATGATTGTTTCCGCCGCCGGGGTGGTGATCCGTATGGATCTCAGCGCAATCCGCGTGCTGGGCCGTACCACTCAGGGGACGCTGGTCCAGAACCTCGCCGAAGGCGATACGGTTGTCTCTGTCTCGACGACCAACGGCAAGCGGGACGATGAAGAGGCCGAAGCAGGCGATGAAGAGACTGCCGCCGTGATCGCAGAGACCGGCGAGACGCCTGCAACTGCTGGCGAAGCGCCTGAAACTCCTGCCGGGGAATAGATGTCGTAATCCCGCAGACAAAGAAAACCCGCACATGCACCTGCGTTTGCGGGTTTTCTTTGTTCTGCAGGCTGCTAGTCATGGATTTAAGCAGACAGACAGGAACTAAGCTCGACAATCTTATGTGGGGAGATTTGCCCGCAGCGCCCGCAGACGACGCTGCGCCTCGAATCAGGCACGCGGAGGGGCACAGGTTGCCAGCGTGACAAAAGCATGGTAAAGTCTCATCGTACAGAAAGCGAGGTTTATCCATGCAAGCGGATTTCCAGGTTGAGAGTCGAAGTTACGATCAAATGGTGCGAGGCAGGTGGCGAGGGTATCGTCTGGCCCCTGACACGCGTTTGGGAGACGAGGGAGAACTTGAGGTGGCCAGCGATTGTATCCGGCTCTGGCTGCCCGCAGGCACCCTGATGAATTGGAGTACGGGGACGCGTCCCCTGCGCAACAACTGCGTACAGTTTTTCTGGCCGGAGCGCTGGTATACGCTCAGCGCCTTCTACGCTGACCGCTCCCTGATCCATACTTACGCGACCATCATCCAGCCGGCTCAGTTTGAACTGGATCGGCTGACCTACATTGATCTCGATTTGACTTTACTGGTCAAGCCAGATTTAAGCCACGAGGTTTTGACCCAGGTGGAATTTGAGCAGGCGGCGGAGATGCTGCACTACTCCGAAGAGGTGCGCATTGGCTCGCTGGTAGCTTTGCAAACCCTGACCAACGCGATTCAACTGGGCACAGGTCTGTTCAGTCTGATCCCGCATACGCTGAATCAAGCCGATTTCCAGTGGGCAGTTTCAAAGATGTAACGCAGCAGGGAGAAGATCATGCCCGAACGTATTGACCATGTGGCGATTATTGTACGCAACATCGAGCAGGCGCTCACCTTTTATCAGGATACCCTGGGTATTCAGCCTCGCGAGATCAAAGACGTACCCAGCGAGCAGGTGCGCATTGCTTTTCTACCGCTGGGTGGGCCAGGAGGCAGCGAGATCGAACTGATCGAGCCCACCACGTCCGCTTCCAGCCTCAGCCGTTTTCTGGAGAAGCGCGGCGAAGGTCTGCACCATATCTGCCTGGAAGTTGAGAATATCGATCTGGCCCTGCGCGAAATGCGCGAGAAGGGCGCTCCGGTACTCGACACAGAGCCACGCGTCGCCGCCGAAGGCCGCGCTATATTCCTCCACCCCAAAGGCACCAACGGCGTCCTGCTGGAACTGCTCGAAAAAGCCTGAAAGAAGCAGGGTATATGCTGTTTTGCCGCTGCTGTTCCAGATAACAGCGGCAAAACAGCATATACCCTGCTTCTTTTTATTTTATCGACTTTTACGGCAGAGTCAAAATTGGTCCCAAAACGTTTCCTCTTTTTGGCATCATTGACGCATTACTACTCATAGAGGGATGGTGGTAGTGGACAGTCTGAGACGCCGATCATCAGGACAGTTTCACTGTTACGGTCCATCTGCACCCTGTTGGGTGAATGTTTGTCAGCGCAGAGGCCTGGCATAGAGATGCTCAGGCCACGAAACAGCAAGAAGAAGGTTGAAGGGAGCAAGAAGATGGAAATTACCAGGACGCGGCAGTATGTGCGTGAGGAGGGTGAACCTTATATGTACCAGGAGACGCTGGCAGCCGCTATCGCGCGCGGGCGCCACGAAGAACATCAACGCGCCTGCTTGATGATTCACCGCGTACTCGCGGAGATTGCGGAGACGCGCTATCCCCTGATCGCGCTCTTTCTCCGTGAGCGCATCGCGCGCATTGATAGCCTGACTGTACTCCACCAGTTCATTTTTGTCATGAGTACGGCCTGGACGCCAGAAGATGTGCTGCGTTTTATTCTAACCCTGGATGATATGCAGGCCAATACAAACTGAAGCGGCGCAACAGGCCGATGTGCGCGCAGAATGACGAGGAGATTTTGAGTTAGCCTGGAACGGGGTCTGGCCAGGCCCGGCCTGATCGAACAGGAGCAATGCCGATCAGGTCGGGGCGCAGAGTTGTGCTTTCTTATGAGCGAGATTGAAAAAAAGCCTAATAAATAGCCTCAAACTTGCTCGTCAGATAGCGCACAAAATGATCTGGATTGGGCAATTCGCCGGTGACGCGCTGAATCAGGGTTTCGGGTTCGTAGATGGCCGCGTAGGCGTACATGTGTTCCTCCAGCCAGCGCAGGATAAAGGCGGTTTCGCCCTTTTCCAGACGGCTGTCCAGGTCAGGGAAGACCTCGTGCAGCTTATGGAAGATCTGCGCGCCATAGA
>DASZXF010000524.1:0-16619 GCA_035546055.1 Ktedonobacteraceae bacterium | reverse complement strand
GTGGCCTCGCCCGGCAGCGGACCGATTGTCCCACCGGGAGTCCCGCCAGTGGCCTCACCCGGCAGCGGACCGATTGTCCCACCGGGAGTCCCGCCAGTGGCCTCGCCCGGCAGCAGGCCCATCGCGCCGCCTGCGGCAAGTCCGGTCGCCTCTCCGACTGTACCGCCAGGGACAACGCCCACCGCGCCTGTCGTGCCGACTGTGCCGCCGGGCGCGCTTCCCACAACTTCACCCGGAACCGGGTCTGCGCTACAACAGAACAGGCAGCAATCCGACTGGCAAGATACTGACATCCCCGGTTTTCCTGATATGGAGCAGGACCAGGAGGATGAGGCGTTTCCCGATGCAGCGCGTGTACCGCGCGCTCGCGCGCCCGCCTCTGGTGGATAGAGCCGGACAGATTTCATCGCTGCGTTCAGGATGAGCCTTTGCTAGCAAGAGAAGATGTGAAGAAGGGGTCAAGGTGGCTCTAGAAGCTGCTGAATTGTGCAGACAAGCGGGAAACATCAGACTGCTGGATAGAATATATGGATCACAGAAACCCATCGATCATCTGCCAGACACATCAGCAAGACGGTAGTCTCTTGAGGGAAGCTCTCGATGGTCCTGTAGAACAGCAACCATCAACGAGAAACGTCCCCGGAATCGCTCCCGGGGACGTTTCTCGTTTAAATATAACGCTTTACATAATAGACGCTTTACATTAATATAGCCACTCCAGGAGTGGTTCAGTGCATTTCCTCACTGACAGGTATTAATATAGACCATCGTAAATGTATTGGCAAGATGGGAAGGACTTTTAGGTGAGAGAATGCCTGCGCCACGCCGTTCTCTTCAAGGACGGCGGCGCAGAAGCACACGATGGTAAACCCAGGCGTCGAGCTGGCCGCGCAGGAAGCCGACCAGGGCGAGCAGGGCACCTGTGATAATCAGGGCGACGGGTTGCATCTGCTGCCCAAAATTGGTGGAAAAGATATTTCCAGTGAGCAGGCCCAGCAGGATAACCAGCAGGTAAGCAGCCAGAAACATCAGCAGACCGGCGAGCGCGCTGGTGCGGATAAGGATGGGAAACGACATTTTGCGTGAGAGCCAGACGGCCATCATCGCGCCGGGCGTTGGTGCGCCGACGAAGGCGATTACCAGGGGAATGAAAATGCGCAGGAACAGCGAATTGCCCGCTGCCCAGGGTAGAGGTTCCAGCAGGACGAAAACGAGAATAATGACGAGCGGAATCAGTCCGGTGAGCGCGCCCACAAGAGCCGCGCGCCAGGCAACCGGTGCGACCTCTACCTGCTCATGGCCTGCGTCGGTCAGGCTGAGCTGGCGAATCAGGTAGATGTTGCTGGCCAGCATGATCAGGTAAGAGACCAGGGGCAGGTAAAGAGCATTGGACGGAACCTGGCCAGCGGGGGAAACCTCGCCATAGGAGATGAAGAAGCCGCTCAGGACCAGCGAGGCTGCGACTACCCAGATGGCGCGATTGAAGAGGCCATAGAGATCCCGCTGGCGAGTGACGGCGGTGAAGGCTATGGCGGCCAGTGAAAGCAGATTCAGCGCGTTGCCCAGCAGCACGCCCAGGATGGTAGTTGAGGGATCATTGCCCGGGAGCTGCAAATGGAATGTCAGGGCCAGGGTAACAAACTGAAGGACCAGCGAACCCAGGCCGATACTGTAAAAGAAAAGGCGGCGGCTCGGTCGATACATCTTCAGCGCCGCGCTGTCTTCCGGCTCGGTGAGCGGTAACTGTATCTGTCCGCCTCCGGTTGGCTGCCAGGCAGCCCCGCCAGCAGGACGTGTCGCGGAAATCTGCTGAGCCTGAAGGCCCGGACGCTGTGGTGAGGCCGGCGCCTGGACCTGTGCCGGGGCAGTCGGAGGGACCGCTACCGCAGCCGGGACCGCAGCCGCTACTGGATCGGGTAATGGATGGGCCATGCCGGGCAATGGCAGGGGCGTTGGCTGCCAGGATTTATCGGCCACGGTCAATTCGCTGTTATCAGCATCACCCTCCAGGCGCAGACCTCCAGGCTGCGCCAGTGCCGGTTTGACCGCCGCATGGAGGTCCGCCGCCAGTTCTGTGGCATGCTGGTAGCGGTCTTTGGGATCTTTGGCCAGGGCTTTCTTGACCACAAACTCAATCGCGGGCGAGAGATCAGGCCGCTGGAGACGAATGGAGGGTACAGGGTCATGCAGATGGCGAGCCATAATTTCAAAGGGCGTTGAGCCATCGAACGGGACATTGCCTGCCAGCAATTCATAGAGAATCACCCCCAGCGCATAGATATCCGAGCGGGCATCCACTTCGCTGAGATTGCCGCTGACCTGTTCCGGGGAAGCATATTCGGCTGTGCCCACAAAGCTGCCTGCCACGGTCAGGGAAGGCATGGCGCTCAGGCGAGCAATGCCAAAGTCAGTCAGCAACAGGCGTCCGTCGCTGTGAAAAAGCAGATTGCCCGGCTTCACGTCGCGGTGAATCACGCCCAGGCTGTGCGCGTAGCTCAGCGCATCGGCAATCTGCGTGATATAGCTGGTCACAGTGGACAGATCAAAGGGCCGGCCCTCGTGTACTCGCTCATCAATATGCTGGCGTAGCGAGCCGCCACGGATATAGGGCATCACGAGGTAGGCCAGGGTTTGAGCGTTGACCTGCGCCTCGGCATATTCATAGATGGGCAAAATGTTCTTATGTTCCAGCTTCGCGGCAGTATTGGCCTCGCGCCGAAAACGCTCTAAAAACACCTGCTGCTGACTTTCATTACTACTCACATCGGGCAAAAGCACTTTGACGGCCACTGTGCGCGTCGGGCGAGCCTGCTGGGCCAGATAGACCAGGGCCATGCCGCCCCGGCCAATCAGGCGCTCAAGGGTACTATTGCCAAGCGTCACGCCCACCAGTTCATTTTCATTCATCGTTTTTTATTCCCATAAATTTGGCTGGCTGGTTTCCTGTGGTGCTCGTTTTTTATAACTCACGCGTTTTTCTCGCACGACTCTTTTCCCCGTTGTCCTGGCCACTTCGCCGGACTGTTCCTCTTCCGCCTCGTCTTGCGAGGCTGCACGTAGAGCGGTAATCACCACCGTAGCCTCGAAGATGGATGCGCGTCTGATTTCGATTTCTGGCCAGAGTGCGAGCAGTGCTTCGAGCGTGGCATCGTCACATCCGGCCAGTTCTGGCCAGCGCGCCATACATTCCTGTAATATCATGGATAATGACCATTCAACGCAAGTTTGCGCCTCTACCCATTCTACGAATGAACGATGAAGATGTTCCAACCAGGAGAGCAGGTAGAGGCCGATACCAGGCTGATAGGCCATTTCCTCTTCTGCCAGCACAGAAGCCGCCGCCCGCGCCAGTTCCGCGCGCCGGTAGCAGTTGAGCAGTTCATAACAGGCGCGCTCGGGTACAAAGCGCTGCTCTCGCACTCTGGTTCGCACATACTCGCTGTTGAGGTTTTCCAGGCGCCGGGCAAAATCGTCATAGCGTGCCTGCATCACGCGCAGCACCTCGCTTGCGGAGAGCTGATCTCGATATTCGATAAGCGGATAGTCAGGCGCCAGGGAAGCGAAAGCCTGGTGCGCTTCGACGGGCAGAGCCAGGATCATCTCGGCTTTTCCTCGTAACTGTTGAAGCTTGTGTACTTTGCGCTCGCGGTACGCCGGCGTCCAGAAACCTAGAATCTCTACATAGATTCGACGCGAACCACGAGTCAGGGCAAAATCAGGGATTATAATGCCCGCGAATGGCTCGCCAGGAGTGGCTGGCAGCAGCAGCGGTTCCGGCTCGCGCTCCAGGCGCCAGCCGTCTGTCCCCTGTGCCCGTTCCAGGGCGGCGAAGGCCTCGGCAAAAGACTGCTCAATGCTGCTGTCGTAGACTCCAGTTGCTTCGGCTACCCGCGTGGGGGAGCGCTCCGGCTCGCGCTGCGGCAGGAGCGCCAGCAGGCCGGCATCCATGCTGAACTGATAGGCCTGCTGGAAGAGATGCACCACAGCCTCGGCCTGGCGCAGGGCTTTGCTCAGAGCAGCGCTGGCCTGCCTTTTCCCGGGGGTGCCTCCCCTCCGCACGCCGTAACCCAGCAGCATACGGCAGAGGCGGGCCAGGCGCTGGCCATACTGCTGCGGGCTGCCGCTCATCTCTTCGGGACCGTAGAGGGTCAGATGCAGAAGGGTGCCGGTGAGCGTTTCTTCATAGGCCAGGTCGTAGTAGACCCCCAGCCTGCGCGCCAGGAAACAGAGCCGCTTGACCACCGCGCCCAGGCCCGTCAGCGCCTCGCCCGCACCTGTGGTCGCCTGCTGAGCTTCCAGAAAAGCCGCGCAATCGATAGTAAAATGGACTTCAGAGGAGTTAAAGAGCGCCGCTTCAAACACCCATTGATTGTAGAGGCCGGCCACTTCATCGGCGTCGGGCGGAGCCTCCGCGATACGCGTCAGGATCGTAGCCTCTTCGCTGTCCAGAGCCAGGAGTTTCTCAAGGTCTGCGCTGGTAAGGCCGTAGCGCGCGGCGAATGTCTCCAGGGCCAGCGGGCGCTCGCGCGTATCCAGAAAGCCCGCGTATTGTGTGTTGACATAATCAAACAGGGCCAGGCGCAGAGCGGCAGAAGAACGCAGACCAGCTTCGTCCAGGGCGGCGTATGCGGATTCTCCAACTGCCTGTACCGCCGCGTCCCAGGACGGAGCCTGCCAGGTGTACCACGCACTCAACGCCGCCAGCAGGCAGTTGGCCAGACGATAATCGCCCACCAGGGCGCTGGCCTCATCTTGCGCGAAATGCTTACGCGTTTGTCCGCAATGCTGCTCATAATAGGTAACCAGCCGCTGGATATCCTCGCGCGATTCGCCCGTCCGCAAAAAATGCAACAGCAGCGCCGGCTCACCATCGCGGCGGCGCACCTGCCTTTTCACATCCTGCAAACTAAAGCGCACGAATTTTGCTCCTTCTCATAGATTGACCAGCAGCATGTAGTATAGCAGGAAAAGGCAGCGTGGTACAGGATGTTTTTGCCCCGGTCTGTTCCTGGCGAACAAGAAACGTTCGCCAGGCGTTTTATTACCAGGAGATTGAAACGTATATAGTAGTAGAGTTATCAATAGTAGATCTTGTTTATCTAAAAGGATGAGTTTTTGATGGGAGAGGACCAGGCAACGGCTGTCTCCTTCAGCCAGGGCCAGAGATCGGGGCAGGGATGCTCTTTTTGCTTGCTCCATAACGTTTTTCTTAGCATAAGAACGCTTGACCTCTTCGGCTTTCTTCTGTAGAATCCCAGGATGTGAGCGGCCTGGCTGAAGCAGCATCTCAATCCGCTTGAGGATACTGAAATGAGGATACTGAAGTGGGTAAACCGGGAGAGGACCATGGAACTCGACGGACAACAATTCAACCACTATCGCGTTCTTCGCTCGCTTGGCCAGGGGAACATTGGTGAGGTCTACCTGGCCGAAGATCTTCAGCTTCAACAGCAGGTCGCGCTTAAAACGATTAATATTGACGCTCTGCATCGCGAAAAAAAAGCTGCCGCCAGAGCCATACACCTGTTTTTGCGCGCGATGGCCTCCCGTAGCCGGCTCGACCATCCACACATTTTGCCCCTGTATCATTATGGTGTGGAAGAGTTTCAGGGCGCGCATTTTGTCTATCTGGTCATGCCCTATCGATCCGAGGGTTCGCTGCTCGCCTGGTTGAGCCAGCGGGCGCAGAGTCAGCCTCAGCTCCCCCTGACTCCTCAGCAGATCATTCATATCATGCGCCAGGCCGGTGCGGCATTGTACTATGCTCATAATCATCATAACATGCACCTGGATGTAAAACCGGCCAATGTGTTGATACGCAATCGCTCAACGATTGATGAATATCCCGATCTGCTGCTCAGCGATTTTGGTATGGCCAGCCTGAGCGGTCCCGGTCAGTATGAGCGGTTTGCCCCGCTTTATACCGCCCCGGAACAGTTGAAGAAGCGAGCTGTTTTTGCCAGCGATCAGTATGCGCTGGCCATTCTGGCTTACGAATTGTTGACCGGCTATCCGCCTTTTCAGGGGGAGCCGGCGCGGGTCATTGCCGGGCATTGTCTGCAACTTCCCGCTGCCGTGAGCGAACAGCGGCCCCTGTTACCGCCTGCCGTGGACCTGGTGCTGCGGCGTGCTCTGGAGAAAAAGCCCGGCAGACGTTTTCCCTCGGTCATCGCCTTCGCAGAAGCTTTTCAGAAAGCCTTGCAGGGGGTGCCGGCCAGCGCGCTGCTGCCGGTTTCGCGCACCATTACCGCAGTTCCAGCAACGCCTGATATCCCGCCGACGGATGGGGATGTACGAGCTACGCTTGTGCTCAGCAAGGAAGAGGCGCAGCATGGCACCCTGCGCACGCTGACGCTGCCATGTGGCAGCCGTATTAATCTCTACCTGCCCGCTGGCATGATGGCTGATGAGGTCATCTTCCTTCAAGGGCAGGGCGAGAAACCGGCGCCGGAGGTCGTCGCGGGTAATCTTTACATCACCCTCGCGGTTCAGAGCACTTCTCAGCCGCTCCCGGCGGAACTGACCGACGTAACCATGCCAGTGCGCGATTTCGCGTCCGCGCAGACCTTATCCATGGCGAGGCCGGTATCCGCTTCGCCCGCTCTCATGGGCACAGGGCCGCGAGATGCGGATCAACCATCGGAAGGAACTGATTCTGCTTACCATGCCTTAGAGGAGTCTTCATCAATGTCTCTATCTCATGAACCAAAACAACCAAAATCGCGTTCTGTCATTATTGCTATGCTGTTGCTGGTATGTGCCGGGGTAGGTATTGGCGCTTACAGCGTTATAAGCAGCAATATGCCATTTTTACAAACTTCCGCTCAGGCCTCGACGCCCGCGCCCGCGCCATCCAGCACGCCCACGGTTCATACGCCCCCGACCGCCGCGACCTGGCATGTCCAGGCATCAGGGGTAACGCAAGATCTGACCTCACTCGCCTGGGCAGATAACCATTACGTGGCGGTGGGCAGTCCCGGGGTCGTGCTTACCTCGTCTGACGGGCACACCTGGGTTTCGCAGATATCGGGTACAGAGGAGAGTCTCTGGAGCGTTGCCTGGTCCGGCTCCATGCTGGTAGCAGTGGGAACAGGAGGGACGATTCTCACCTCGCCTGATGGACAGGCCTGGACGACGCAGAAGTCCGGGACGACGCAGGATCTCTGGAGCGTCGTTTTCGGTGATGGCTTTTTATTTGTCGTGACGGGCACCAATGGCACCATTCTGACCTCGCATGACGGGGTTGCCTGGACGCAAGTTCATGTGAGCAGCGGGCAAATTCTGGATAGTGTTATCTGGACCGGCAAGCAATACGTAGCGGTCGGTGATAATGGACTCATTTTTACTTCGCCTGATGCCGACACCTGGACCATGCAAAAATCTGGCACAAACCAGTTGTTGGAAAGTGTGTTCTGGGCCAGTACGCAATATGTGGCCGTGGGAGCCAACGGCACCATCCTGACTTCGCCCGATGGCGAGGTCTGGACGCTGCGCCAATCAGGCACCACGCAGGATCTGACCGGCGTCGTCTGGGTGGCTTCGCGTTTTACCGCCATTGGCGATCAGGGCACCATTCTGACCTCAGCCGATGGGAAAACCTGGAGCGCGCAGAATGCCGGGACCACTCAGCGTCTCTGGAGCGTCATCCACCAGGGCGCGCAGTATGTCGCGGTGGGTAATCACGGGACGATTCTCACCACGCCTTGAGCCAGGCAGGCTTAACGGCGGCGCCGGGCGATTTTCTCTTCAGTGGTGCTACTCGTCACCAGCTCGTAGAGCAGCGCCTGGCCTTCTTTGGGACGCAGCACGCGGCCCAGGCGTTGAATGTATTCGCGTTTTGTGCTATTGCCGCTGACGATAATGGCCACGCGGCAATCCGGCACATCGACGCCTTCATTGAGGACGCGTCCGGTGACGAGCTTGGTGTACTGGCCGCTGCGGAAACGTTCGAGGATACTCCGGCGTTCTTCAGTCGGCGTTTTGTAGGTAATGGCCGGGAGACAAAAACGGCGGCTGATCTCATCGACCACCAGATTATACTCTGAGAAAAGAATAACCTGATCAGTCGCGTGATCGCGCAAAAGTCGCTCGATCTCCACGTATTTCGCGGGGGCATTCATGGCGATGGTGCGCGCCTCACGCCAGGCCAGCAGAGCCGCGCGGGCCTCAGGATCTCGCGCGCTCAGGTAAACCAGTTTGCGTTGAAAATCTTCCGGGGTGCGAATAATGATGCGCCTGCGCTGCAAAAACGTGCGATAGATCCCATGCTGTTCAGCGTAGCGCGCCTCATCCTCCGGGGACAGCTCAATATCGATGCACTGCTCGACGTACTGAGCCAGATAGCGCCCCTCGGTCAATTCGGCGGGCGAGCGGCGATAGACCTCCGGGCCGATGAGCTGATCCAGGTCCAGGTGCGTCATATCGCTGCGTTCGGGGGTGGCGCTCAGGCCCAGGCGAAACGGCGTAAAGGCGCCTTCCGCGATCAGGCGATAGGTTGGCGCTGGCAGATGGTGGCACTCGTCAAAGATGAGCAGGCCGAAGCGTTTCAGTTCGTGGGTATAGAGAGCTGCTGAATCATAAGTAATCACAGTGATGGGCTTGAGTTCTTTCTCGCCGCCGCCGAAAACGCCGATCTCCTCCTGTTTGACGGCCAGGGTAGAGGCCAGAGAGGCGCGCCACTGGTGCAAAAGATCGAGCGTCGGTACTACGGCCAGCGTCCAGAGTCCCATTGTATGAACCGCCATGGCCGCCACCAGCGTTTTGCCTGCTCCCGTGGGCAGAATCACCACGCCCGCGCTTCTCGCGCCCAGCCAGAGCGTCAGCGCCTCCTCCTGGTAGGGACGTGGCTCGACCTGCAAAGTGGTACTGAAAGGCAGCATCGGACGCTCAGTAAAAGCCACTGTGAAGGGGGTACGCTGCGCCTGCAACGCCTGTTTGACCGCCAGAAAATGCAGAGGGCGCAGACACAAAAAACCGTACCGTTTATCCCGTCCCAGCTCCGCGCGCAGATCCGCTGCCAGGTGCGCGCCAAACAGCGCCCGCACCAGTTCCGGTGTGGAGAGTTGGAGCAGTTCAGCATCAGGAAGAAGCGCGAGGTCATGCCCTCGGTGATCGATAGTCAGCATGGTCCTATTGTACCCCTGACCTGCCAGGGACGCAAGCGTTCGATCTGAGAAGAGGGAAGACTGGTCGTTCCCGCTGGTGAGCCAGGTTAAGGCCATCTGCAAACGCGGTACCTTCTTCCTAAGTTACACAAACTTCATTGACGGTCCTCTCTCATGGCATGTACCCTGAAAATATAGATAACTCTACATACAAAACTTCACCCTGAAGGAGTAGGGAGTCATACATGCCGCCCATGCAGAATCGTCCACGTAGTTTATTGGGTCTGAAGCCTCAGACCGGAGCGGGGTCATTCTTTCAAGCCCCTATCTCCTCCTTTGGGGAGGATCTGCCAACTACCCCGCTGCCCGCGACCACCAGCCAGCTTGACCAGAAGGATACCGCCATCTTGCCTGCTCAGCAGGGGACGCGTTCTCTCACCCTCATGCAGAGTCTCAATGGAGCTGCCATCACGCGTCAGCTCAGTCATCCAGGCATCACACGCCAGTTGAGCAGCGCGGGCCTGAGTGATGAAGGTGATGGAGCCGGTGCGCGCACTCCGGTGCTCATCAAGGGAGACCTCAAGAAGCGATCTACTGAGCCGCTGCCGCCGCGTGCGCACATGAAGCGCCGTTTGCTGGTAAGCGGAGGCGGCGTATGTATACTGGTGCTGATTACGGTGATTGTCCTGTTCAGCGCCACGCCGCTGGGCCACAACGTTGGTTTGAACCTGGCGGCCCAACCAACGGGAAACACCGTCTCCTTTGGCAAAGGGAGTACGTTGAGCCTGGTTGCTCAGGCTACCGCGACCGCCGTTTTCCACCAGCAATCAGATGGCTATGATCCGTACTCCAACGGCACCATCTCCATCAGCGATGGCAGCGGTTCGCTCAACTGGCCGGTCGGGCAATGTACCTTCTGGGCCAACTATCGCTACCACGAATTGACCAATTACTGGGTTTCCTGGACCGGCAACGCAGCTCAATGGGTAGATGGCGCCCGCGCGGCTGGCTGGAATGTCTCAAATTCGCCGCATGTGCCTTCGATTCTGGTCTTGATGCCAAATGTTCAGGGAGCCTGGGGATATGGACATGTTGCCGTGGTGGAAAGCGTCAACGACACGGTAACGCCGGAAGTGGTGCATACCAGCAACATGAACTGGTGGGTTGGCGACGGCGGCTGGGATAAGGTCTCTTACGCTGATTTCACAGTCGGGAGTGGCGTTTATTTTGTCTGGCATAAATAAAAACATGTTGCGGCATGGTGGTTAAGGTTTTGGCAAAGGGAAGTACCATCTTCCCATATATCCGTAGCAACGGTTGATTCTTTATCTTCCTGGCAGGTATCCTCTCTACAAGATGTAGATACATTGGTTTACATGTGTCGTTTGAGTTGTAAGAAAATGGGGAACACGTATGCCGTCTCAAGATGATCGTCCGGGTCTAGAAACTGGCCCGGTGCCAGTGCCAGGATTGAGCCAGCAGGAAGCGTTTTCCAGGCCATTGGTAATGGGAGATGGTCTGACGCGTCCTTTACCAGCGACCGCTGTACAGCAAAACCTTCCGCCTGCGACTGGCCAGTTGCCAGCTTTTTATCCACAGGCGGGTCAGCTTACCAACGCTAACCTCACCCGTGTACTCACCACCACGCTCCCGCGTATGGGCGACAACACCACTTCGCAGCGTATACCGGTAGTTATCCAGGGGACGCGCAAAAGGCACCCGGCGGAACAAGGCAAGCCCGCCGCTCATCGCTGGCGGCGCCTGGTGGTTACGCTGGTTGGTATTCTCCTGGTGGCCTTGATCACGAGTCTGACGCTGTATACCGTTGCGCCGCTGGGGCATGATCAGGGTATGAGTTGGAATCCGTTCAGTCAACCGGCTAACAATCTGATCACCAATCAGAATACCGGTTTATCCAAACTGGTCGCGCAGGCCACGGCCACAGCGGTCTACCATAAACAGACCGATGGTTATAGCGGCGGAGGCTCGCAGATAGTTGGCAATGGCGCTGGTTCGCTCAACTGGCCGGTCGGACAATGCACCTACTGGGCCAACTCGCGCTACCACGCCCTGACCGGCTACTGGGTGCCCTGGAGTGGCAATGCCAATCAATGGGTAGCGGGTGCTCGCGCGGCTGGCTGGAATGTCTCAGATTCGCCGCATGTGCCCTCGATTATCGTCCTCATGGCCGGAATCCAGCTTGCCAGCAGTTACGGACATGTCGCCGTGGTAGAGAGCATTGTCGCCGGCGCCAGCCCCGTCACGGTTCACACCAGCAACATGAACTGGTACAACAACGGAGGTGGCTGGGACATCGTCTCGTATGAGGACTTTACGGTCGGATCAGGAGTCTATTTCGTCTGGCATAAATAAAGGCAACGGCGGGGATTACGTCGAAGGGGGTGGATTGCCTGGTTAAGGTGAGATGGCAAAGAAGTACCTTCTTCCCAGGCTGATGGGACGCCTGTTGATTTTGCCGGAGAGCGTCCTATACTCTTAACTGTTGGAGATACATGTCGTGGTGGAATGGGAGAGAGTATGCCATCTCAAGATGATTACGTGGAGAAGGGGTCTGGTCTGCTACCAATACCTGGGATGAGATCAGGAGCGTCAGCTGCGGGTCCGTTGCCAGGTCGGGATAACTCGGTGCCCGCTTCAGCGGTGCAGCCGACGCCAACGCCTCGTCAGTTTGCTCCCTTGTTTGCGGCCAGAACCGGGCAATGGCCGGTACCGAATATACCCCGGGACACGCCCGCGCCGCGCCAGGCTGTTCCCGCGTTGCCTGCCACCACCAGGGAACTGCCCGATCCGTCTATCACCCGTGTCTTGAGTGCCACGCTGCCGCGTGTACCGGAGAACGCCACCCAGCGCGTTCCGGTGGTGATCAAAGCCAGCATGAAGCGGCCCGCGCCCGCGCCGCCGCCGCTGCCCCCCGATCAGCAGAAAAAGCGCCGTTTAAAAGTGACCTTGCTGGGAGTGGCCATACTCGTATTGATGGCCCTGCTGGCCTGTTTTAGCGTCACCCCATTGGGCCGTGATATGGGCCTGCCTCCACTTTCCCTGCCCGCAGGGGGGCTGCTCACCGGTCAGCAGCCGGGCCTGAGCAATCTGGTCGCCCAGGCGACAGCCACAGCCATTTTTCATCACCGCACAGACGGCTATGATCCCTCCTTTTTTGGTTCTCAACTGATTGGCAATGGCAGTGCTTCGCTCACCTGGCCGCTGGGACAATGTACCTACTGGGCGAATTACGAATATCATCGTCTGACCGGCCACTGGGTTTCCTGGAATGGCAACGCCGACCAGTGGGTGACAGGCGCGCGTAAAGCTGGCTGGCACGTCTCGCAGACTCCGCATGTGCCCTCAATCATCGTCATGATGCCCTACACGCAGAGCGCCAGTGGCTACGGACATGTCGCCGTCGTGGAGGGCGTGAGCGGAAATACTGTGCATACCAGTAACATGAACTGGTACGCCAATGGAGGCGGCTGGAACCGCGTTTCCAGGGTCGATTTTAAAACTGGCAAAGGCATTTATTTCATCTGGCATTCCTGATCACAGGCCTGCTCCCGCTTTCTCCGGCCATTTGACTTGACATAACAAGCGATTCTGGCGCTGCTGGCAAAAGCCAGGTCAGAGGGAAGGGCGGCATCCTTCGCGGCACAGGTGAGTCAAGAACCTGTTTATTTCAGCTCTGAAAATATGTTCTGTATCATCTTCATCGATAGAGTACCATAGTCCTACACTTCGGCGTACAAGGTTGACTGAATACGAGAGAAACATGTACATTCAGTCAAGGTATGGGTAGGAATAGTAGATTACAAAAAAGAGTATTTAGAATTAGCGGACCCTAACGGATGGGGAGATTGTATGTCGTCAAGTGAGAATCAAACGCGTAGCTCGTCAGAAGGTTTACAT
This sequence comes from Ktedonobacteraceae bacterium, assembly GCA_035546055.1. Classification (GTDB taxonomy): domain Bacteria; phylum Chloroflexota; class Ktedonobacteria; order Ktedonobacterales; family Ktedonobacteraceae; genus Paraktedonobacter. Next base: position 3,597 of record DASZXF010000524.1, on the reverse strand, counting down.
ATTCCTGGTCTGGTGCAGAACGAAGAATCGGTCGCGCAGTTGTCTTTTGTCGCCAATCCGCAGACACCGCTGCCCGCGTTCTCTCCAGTTGGACCAGATGAGCCTGGCATAGCGAGTCTGGCGGATATGAATACTTCGCGTCAGCCCATCTCGCAGGTGGAAAACGTCGAGGCGTTGTCCGTTTCCCAGGCTTCCATGAGAGGTCCAGCCAGTTCTCCTGGAGTGATAAATTTCAATCAAATGAGCCTGCCTGTGTCGCAGATGGGTCTGAACGGAGGGGCCATGCCCACGCGGGTACTGGTTCATTCTTCAACCCGCGAACTCCTGTTGAACTCACAGCAGGGAGTGACACAGGAACTGCTGATGGATGCGCCGCGCCCGGAGCCAGGGACCACGGCCAGTCGTCCTCCGGTGGTGATTCGAGGCAGCGAGAGCAAAGCCACGCACGGCTTTAAGCCGCCGCGCGGGAAGCGCCATATTGTCAATATTGTTGCCCTGGTATTGCTGGCCGTCTTCACGGTGGGAGCGCTGCTGGTGGTTTCTCCGCTGGGCCGCACCATGCAGATGAGTCTGGGCTCGCAGCCGGGGAAACTTGTCCAGGGTCAGCAGTCAAAGCTCGATCTGGTCGCTCAGGCCACCGCTACAGCGGTCGTGCGTCAGCAGAATGATGGCATAGATCCTTCCTCCAACGGAGGAGGCGCCGTTCTGAGCACCGGTAGCGGCTCCCTTTCCTGGCCGTATGGCTATTGCACCTACTGGGCCAACCTGCGCTATCACCAGCTCACCGGTAACTGGGTGCAGTGGCATGGCAACGCCGATCAATGGGTAGCCGGCGCGCGTATGGCCGGCTGGAACGTCTCAAGCAGCCCCCATGTGCCCTCGATCATCGTCCTGATGGACGGCGTACAGGGCGCGAGCTACGTCGGACACGTGGCCGTAGTCGAGAGCGCCAACGGCAATGTCGCGCATACCAGTAATATGAACTGGTATACCAACGGCGGCGGCTTCGGGATCGTCTCGTACTACGACTTTACCGCCGGATCGGGCGTCTACTTCATATGGAAATAGCTTCCTACCACCAGCGACCTAAGATGCATCGATAATGCTCGATCATGTCCTGGTGGTAGGCCTGTTCGTGTTCTGGCGCGCTGATGAGCGCCTGCTCATGGTAGGCCAGGGCCGCCTGCGCGCCGGCCAGGGTTTTGGGGGAGACGCGCGTGCGCCGGATGACCGAGGCCGGGGCGTGCTGCCAGGCCGGATCGGTTCGCCAGTTAATATACGGGCAGTTGCGACAGCGATTGGCGCAGCAGTAGCCCCGGCGCAGCAAAAAGTGGCGCGTGGCGATGTACAGTCCGTCGGGAGTAATTTCCCAGTCCTTTTCCGTGCCGGGTTCGTTGTCTGGTAAAGGCATGACGGCGGCTTGCTCTTTCTTTAGACCATCGGAATATGTTCAACATGTGGACGCGGCTGTTCCTCGCGCGAAGTACGCCGGGCCAGCAGGCGCTTCATGGCGTGACCGATGCGTTTGACTGCCTCCTCAATATCTTCTTCGCTGGGATACGCGAAGCTCAGGCGAAATTGCTGCTGACCCCCGCCGTCGACGTGAAATGGTTCGCCGATAACAAAGGCCACGCGCTCGCTGGCTGCTTCACGCAGGAGGGTGCGCGTGCGCAGGTCGCCAGGCAGACGGCACCAGAGATGGAAGCCACCTTCTGGCTGGCTGACGCGTACCTCGCGCGGCCAGTATGTATGAATGGCCTGGAGCATTAGATCGCGCTTGTGCGCGTAATTGGTGCGCAGTGTGCTGAGATGCTCATCCAGCAAGTTCCGCCGCAGAATCTCCGAGACGGCCCATTGTCCCAGCGCGTTGGTATTCAGATCAAAGACCTGTTTGTGCAGTGAGAGGCGCTCGATCATAGGTTCGGGCGCGGCCAGCCAGGCCACGCGCAGACCGGGGGCCAGAATTTTAGAGAAGGTGCTGAGATAGATGACCTGTCCGTGGGTATCCAGCGCCTTGAGCGACGGCGGGCGTTTCTCCTGAAAGTAGATTTCGCCGTAGGGATCATCTTCCAGCACTGGCGTCTGATAACGGCGGGCGAGCAGCAGCAGGCGTTTGCGCCGTTCAGGCGACATGACCAGGCCGCTGGGATTCTGAAAGGTAGGCTGTGTGTAGATCAGACGCGGACGATGGCGGGCCAGAATCGACTCCAGCAGATCCACGCGCATCCCATCCTTATCGGTTGGCACGCCTATCACGCGCGCTTGCAGGGCGCGGAAGGTCTGAATGGCCCCCAGGTAGGTTGGCACCTCCACTACAACCTCGTCGCCGGGATTGAGGAGCAGGCGGCCAACCAGTCCGACGCCCTGCGTAGAGCCGGAGAGGATCAAAATCTGGTCGGTATCCACCGGAATGCCGCGTGAGCGCATCCAGCCAGCGATTTCGCGGCGCAGCGCGTGCAGACCTTCCACCGGACAATAGCCCAGCGCCTCTTCGCTGGCGGCCAGCAGGCGTTCTGAAAAAATGGTACTGAGCATGGTGGCGGGCAGGAGGTCAGGCGCGGGGGTGCCCAGCGTCAGCGAAATGATCTCCTTTTGTTCACCGACTGCCGCCAGTTCGCTTAACAGACGCGCGTCGGGACCGAGCAACTCGCGTTCCCCGGCGGGCAAGCCCAGCAACCAGGAGGAACTCTCCGGCTCAAATTGCTCGTCGAGATGGGGAAAGTGATTGCGCCGCACCAGCGTGCCGCGTCCAACGTGTCCCTCGATCAGCCCCTCGCTGGCCAGTTCGTTATAGGCATTCATCACCGTAGTACGGTTGACGCCTAGCTCGCTGGCCAGAGCGCGCTCGGTTGGCAGGCGCGTCCCTTCGGCCAGTTCGCCTGAAAGAATGGCCTCACGCAAACGCTGACAGATCTGGCGGTAGAGCGGCAGGCCGTTATTGCGCTCCAGCTTGATCAGCGAGTGGATCGGTGCTGTAAATAATGGTCGTGTAGGATATGATGAATGTTGTTGTCGCATAGTGTACCCTCTCCTATTGGCCCATACCAATTAAGTGTAACCGATCCAATCAAGAGGAAACAGGGCCAATTGGTGGGGAAAAAAGGAGCCAATTGGATCAGGAGGAACAGATGGAAGACTTTACGCAACGCATTGCCAGCATTCGAGATGACCGCGAACATGGCTCGCGCTGGCTGGTCCGCCAGACCATTCTCCTTTTGCGCGACCTGGCCAGCGAAAACGGTCCGACCGCGCAGCAACGGCTGGAGCGTACCCGCCAGGCAGGTCGGGAACTGGCTCAGGCTCGCCCTGCCATGGCCGCGCTGGCCGGCGCAGTTGTGCGCATCCTCACAGCCTCGGACAATGCCGATGGCATGGCTCGCGCCGCCGGGCAGCTTCTGGCGGAATATGATCAGGCCATTGAGCGCATTACCGCTTATGCTCGCCCTCATCTCCAGGGTACCATCATGACGCATAGCCTTTCGGGAACTGTCCTGGCGGTCTTGCGCGCCTGCCTGTCCTCCCTCAAACAGATCATTATCCTGGAGGGGCGTCCTCTCTACGAAGGGCGTACCGTCGCCAGCGAACTGAGCGGTCAGG
>DASZXF010000523.1:0-1658 GCA_035546055.1 Ktedonobacteraceae bacterium | reverse complement strand
CACCTCCGAGGGAAAGGCACTGGTGTACCACGTGTCGTTACAGGCGCCTCCCCGGCGCGCGCCACAGGCCGGATTGACATAAAGTGCATCGGCCATGTGTGTGGCCCAGGCGACAACCTGCGCGCCGATGCCGCTGCCGGGATAGCAACTGGCCACCATATCGCTGGCAGGAGCGGCGTGACCTGCCGGGGAACGGAGAGCAAAAGCCGTGGCACACCCGGAGGCTTGCGCCTGTTGTACCATGCCCAGCAAGAGCATGCTCCCAAACAACAGGAGCAGGCTGCCAACAACGACGAACACCAACAGTTTGCTCATATGGCCTCCTAGATGATGAAGGAACCCGCCAGCACATCCGCTCCCATCGTGTCAATGAACGGCATGGAGGCCGTATCATCGAGATCCAGGTCCAGGAAACTCCCGCCGCCGCCGCTTCCTGATCCTCCGTTGCCACTGCTGTCGCCGCTTCCGTTCGATCCACCGCCACTCCCCCCTGATCCACCTGTCCCACCACCACCATTCCCTCCTTTGCTCGCTCCCCCCTTGAAGCCTTTGCCCATCTGCACCATGGGATAGAGCGCCCATTGCTGCATCATCATGGGGATCTTCAGGACGAGAAAGAGCACACCGATAATGAGCAGGGCCGTGGCGATTCCCTTATCGATGCGGACAAATGAAGTCGTCGCCAGTTGGGTCATCAGCACGCCGCCAAGAGAGAGCGCCGTGACCTGGACCAGTTGCACCATGACCGAGGAGGCAAAGGTGGTCAACCAGAGGCGTCCCCACCGAAGCGTCTGGGGAAGCAGCAAGCAGGCCAGGCCGAGGGGAGCCGTGGCCAGGCAGACCGCGACCAGCCCGATGCGCACTATCATTTGCACCAGCAACCAGAGAAAAAAGAGGCTGATCACTATCATGAGCACAAAGGTGAGCACGGTAGCCGCCGGATTGGTGAAGATGCTGGCCAGGATATTCGCCAGTTCGGTAATACCAGCGATATGTTCAATCTCCAGGCAGAGCGCATTATTCAGTTCGATAAATTGTCCCAGAAAAGACAGGTTAAAATGCACCAGGCCGACCACCAGCACCAGGCGAGCCAGCAACTCCATACCTGAGGCGTTTGGCATGTTGATGTGAGGACCGATCATCAGGTTGAGGCCACCAATGAGCACCAGCGTAGCCAGGGCGGCATCGACCACCACCACCAGGGCCATGTTGATCCGTTTGACCGCCTCAAAGTCATAGGTGTCTTGCGCCGGCGTCTGATAGATGATGTCAACAGGATTGGTGAGCACCCCATCCGTCACCGGTTCAATGGTCTGCTGAATATTGGTGGCGATCCAGCTAAAAATGGATTGCGAAAGACATTGCCCCACATCACCAGTCAGACACGGGTTGGTATCCTGCGCGACGGCGCCCACCTGTGCGGCCCCTCCGGCCCCTCGCCCGGTCCCCGTCGCTGTGGAGGAGCGCGGTCCGTGTCCCAGCAACGAGAGCAACACCACCAGCGAGATCACGCCGGTGACGAGCTGTACCAGCCCGCGCGGAGAGAGCAGATGCTCGCGTATCCATGGTCGAAATCCAGCACGCATCAGTTCGTCCTTTCTGATCGGCTTGCTTTCCGAGGAAAAGCATGGCTGCACGGACGGTGGCAGCCATGTTCC
>DASZXF010000522.1:0-2857 GCA_035546055.1 Ktedonobacteraceae bacterium | reverse complement strand
TTTCTCTTGCTTGTGATATTTGTGGTACGGTGAATCCGATGAGCCGCACGCATTGTCTGGCCTGCGGGCAGGTGCTGGCCGCCTCCAACGCCAGCGACTCGCTGGCTCTTTCCCCGACCGCCTCTGCTCTGTCCAGCACCTTGCTGAAGCAGCGCTATCGCGTCATGCATATCATCGGCAAGGGTGGCATGGGCACGGTCTATATCGGGATTGATACATTGCTGGGAAATCGCCTGGTGGCGATCAAGGAGATGAGTCAGAACGGACTGGTCCTGAGCGAGCGACTGGAGGCGGCGCGCCTTTTTCAGCGTGAGGCGCATCTGCTGGCGGGCTTACAGCACCCTAATCTGCCGGGTATTTATGACCACTTTGAGGAAGGGCAGCGCTGGTACCTGGTCATGAGCTTTATCAAAGGCCAGACGCTCACCGATTATCTGGAGAGCAGGGGAGGAAAATTGCCGGTGGCGGAAGTGCTGGAGATCGGCATTACCCTGTGTTCGGTGCTGGACTATCTGCATTCCAGCGATCCTCCGATCATTTTTCGCGATTTGAAGCCGGCCAATATCATGCGCACTGTCGAAGGGCATATCTATGTGATTGACTTTGGCATCGCGCGTTTCTTCAAGCCAGGAAAAGCGGGGGACACAGCCTGGCAGGGATCTTCAGGCTACGCTTCTCCTGAACAATACGGGATCACCCAGACAACTCCCCGCTCTGATCTTTACAGCCTGGGCGCGACCCTCTATCATCTCCTTTCGGGCTACGAACTGTCCTCGACGCCTTTTTCGTTCCCGCCCTTGCAGGAACTGGTGCCCGCCGCGCCCGCGCAGCTTGTCACTCTGGTGACGGAAATGCTCGACCTGGAGGAGGCCCGCAGACCGGCCAGCGCGGCGGCGGTCAGGCAGGAATTGCAGAAGATTGTCAGCTCCGGTGCCGCGCTGGCGCCTTTTTCTCCTTCGTCGCCTTTGCCAGCGCTGCCGGCCAGGAAGAAGATCCGCCCCGGCAAAAAGCGAGCGCTGTTTCTGGTCGTCCCGCTGTTGTGCCTGCTCTTGCTGGCCGGGGCGCTCTCTTTGTTCTGGAAGAATCTCCAGCAGCCGGCGAGCAACACGCCCGCCGGCGTGGTCAATACGTTCTGTAATGCCATGAACTCGCAGGCGCCAGATTATCTGACCGCCTATCACCAGTTGTCCCAGACCTATCAGCGTGCGCATAGTCTGATTGCCTTTCAGCAGGATCTGCTGGGTACCAGCGCATGTGTGGTCGCCAGCGCGCCGAACAGCGACAACCAGGCGGTGCTGAGTCTGACCATGCTATGTCCGCCGCCCCCGCCAGATGCCGGCATTCCGCCCCCGACCAGCCCGCCCCCGCCGCGCATCGTTCCTGTGGATCTGACTCTGGTGAACGAGAGGAGCAACGACTGGAAGATAGATACCCTGCTCATCATTGGCCGCAACTGTCGTCCGCCATCAGGTTCGTCCGCCAATTGAACAGGAGTCCCCGAAAATAGCGCGCGGGGACTCTTGTTCATTCTTTGCGCAGGGGCATCGCAGATTCTATAATATACTCGTCATATAACCGGCGTCTTGTAGTAGAGAAAGGAGGGCAAGATATGGATAAAACATCTGGTTCAACCGGGCAGTGTGTGCCCTCAAGTTTTTATTGGTTTACGCAACTAGCAAAAGTAAGGAAACATATTCATGAGCGACCATCCTTCTGTACTTGCACCTCTGTACAAGGGCTGGGATGTCTACCAGAGCCATCTCATACACGCCCTTGCTCCGCTTTCACCTGAGCACCTGACCTTGCGGGCCGCGAACGACCTCCGTTCCATTGGCATGATCGCGACTCATATTGTCGCCGTGCGCGCCCGCTGGCTCCATGATGCTTTAAAGGAGGGCGATGAGCAACTCGTGGCCATTGGCCAATGGGATCGCGCCGACCAGCCCGCCAGGTTGCCAGCGGAACTGGTACGTGGACTCGAAGTCACCTGGAACGTCATTGAAGAGGCTCTACAGCGCTGGACCCTCGCCGATTTAGAGGAGATGTTGCGCGATGTCGATGAGGAGACTGGTGAGGAAGAGGTCTTCACGCGCCAGTGGGTGATCTGGCATCTGCTCGAACATGATATGCACCATGGCGGAGAACTCTCATTCTCGCTTGGTATGCATGGCCTGGCCGGGATCGATCTCTAGCAGAGCACAAACGCTCTGTGCGGGCTGGGGATGAGCACGCTTTCATCTCCAGTCCGCATATTTGTTGAGCCAGCCATGATAGTCCGCAGGCGAAATTCTATAAATAACGTGATAGGAGAAACGGGATGGCGCTCTTTATTCAACCAGTGCTTCACTTGACCCGCGTGTATGAAATGCTGCTTGCAACCTATGGCGAGCCCAAAAATGAACCTGATTACAATCCGCTGGGGGGCTTGATTGGTACGATTCTTTCTCAACACACGTCTGATATCAACTCTGAGCGGGCGTACCGGCAACTGGTCGCGGCTTTTCCCACCTGGGAGGAAGTGCGCGATGCGCCAACCTATCAGGTAGCGGAGGCCATTAAATCTGGCGGCCTGGCCAATGTCAAATCTGTGCGCATCCAGGCGGTTTTGCACACCCTGACCGAGCAGCAGCAGGCGCAAGGCGGCGCCCAGAGTCTTTCCGCCTATCTCTCAGCCAGGCTGGCACAACTCAGCACCGAGGAGGCCTGGCGTTATCTGCGCACCCTGCCGGGTGTTGGTCCCAAGACCTCGGCCTGTGTGCTGATGTTCAACCTGGATCGGCCAGCCATGCCGGTCGACACGCACGTTCACAGGGTCAGTCAGCGTTTAGGGTTAATTGGACCGAAAGTCAACGCCGAC